>NZ_JAUSCH010000031.1 GCF_030651595.1 Candidatus Oleimmundimicrobium sp.
CTGTAAATGACCATCGCTATCGGCTATTGGCTGGACAGGTGTTCCCGTTCCATCTTTAGCGGTGTTTGTCCAACCCGCCACGCTATCATTGGCTTTGTCCAATAGAACTTCATAGGTAGCCGTTGCGTTTATATCAACCAATACTCTTTTGGTTGTCGGGTCAACCCTAACCATTTTAACTTCTTGTGCGTCATCATTAGTAACTCCAAGAAGAACTGGGTTACGGTTGTCATCTTTTTTTGCTATTTCGTTAGCCATTCTCTCACCTTCCTATAAAAATAAGTTAGCCAATAAATTAAGCTCGTTCTTTCTAAAAATAAAATTCTTCTGTTTAATTCAACTAATTCTTCGTTGGTTAAGTCGATTGATTTAAGTAACTTGACAATATCATTATCAACTTTTAAGTTTTTTTTCCTTAAAGCAAACACCCTTTCTTCAATTTTACAGGTGTTTTGATGAATTTTAGGGACTTGTTTTCTAACTGTATCAAGCCACTGTTGTTTAATTATTTTTAGTTTAAGCGACATAAAGTTTCCTTTAAATTAGAATTTGTCCAGTTAAATTTATTCTCTGCTTCTTTTCTGACTTGATGAGAGAGATTTCTGATATTTGTTTTAGAAAAAAGGTTAATCTTTTCAGTCAAATCACAAACATCAATCGAGAAAACTTCAGCGTTGAAAATTCCTTCCGCGTTTAATTTAGCCCCGTCCGTTTTAATTAGAAGTTCTTTATCAGGGTAAAATGAGTTCATCGGGTCTTGATTGGTAGTTATAACAGGCATACCGCAAGCCATCGCCTCGATAATTGCCCTGCCGTAACCCTCAAATTTAGAGGGCTGAATGGCAATATCGCCTTCTTTATACAACTCATTATTGTCTTCATAATCGTTAATTCTAAAATCTATTCTCGTATCTTCCGAAAGTATCTCTCTTGCCTGAAAAGACAACTCATCGCCAATATCTCTTTGAGCATTAATGATAAGTTTTTTTGCCTTTGATTTATGAAAAGCTCTAATAACTTCATCGGTTGATTTTCTTTTAAATATACCGCCATAACCAGCGTTATGAACAAAAACATTCGAGTTAAAAAGTCCTCCTCTTGGAGTAAATTTATACCCGCTTATATCTATTGGCACATTAATTAACAATCTTTTATCTCCAAACTTTCCCAGTTTATCGTAAGCTGTTTTGCTCGGGCAGATAAATAAATCGCAATCTCCCCAATTATCGTTTAAATTAAACCATTCGTGGTTAACCACAACCGCTGATTTCTTGCCCATCTCTTTAGCAATTCGATAAGCGTTAAAGTTAAAAGGTATCTCTAAAGTAATTAAAAGGTCTATTTTTTCAAGCAGTTCAATTATCTGGCTGTCATTTGGTCTCATAGAAGCGTTAATTTGGGTTTCCTGCCAATCTTCCCTTCCCTTAACCGAATTGACACTTAAAATATGGTCAATACCTAAATTATCAATAAACTCTTTAGCGAATATGCCCAAACCTGACCTTAAATTAGTGTAGCAAATTATCCCCAATTCCAAGTTTTTCAATCTCCTTTATCAGCTTTTTTGTTCTTTTTTCATATGAATAATTTTTATGGACAAACTCATAACCATTTAAAGCAATTTGTTTCCTTTTCTTTTCATCTTTTAAAAATCTATCTATCAAGTAAAACATCTCATCTTCAGTTTTATACCAGACAAGGTGTTTGTAATTTTCAAATTCTTCTTCTAATCCCTTAACGTAAGGGGTTAAGAAAAAAGCCCCGCAACCTAAAGCTAAATAAACTCTATTAGACCAGTATCCATCATTAACGCTTTGGCTGTTATCCCCTAACGCTATTTTACAAGAAGAATAAACCTTACACAAATCATCGTTAAAAACCCTACCCCCGTTTTCTAAATCAGAAGAACAATTATTGCCATAAACTTTTAACTGGTATTTATTAGCAACCTTTCTTAAAAAATTAACTCTTTCTTTGTTATACACATTACCTACAAAGACAAGGTCGTTGGCGTATCTTTTGCTAAAAGCAACTTTTTTATGTAGAGCTTTATCAACCCCTTGCCGTATGCAAGTGTGATTTAATCCATAATGTGACCAATCAACCACATCTTCGGTTGTTACAACCAAATCCATCAACTTGCCCTGTTTTAAGAATAACGGGAGTCTCCTTTCTAAAAACATCCAATCAAAAGTCCACATAACCTTTTTGGCTGGTGTGGCTGATAAAACATCTTTTAATCTTTTATAATCTATGTTGCCAAGAAAAGAAAACAAAATAACATCTGGATTTACCTTATCAACTACTTTTTTTAAGTCCCAAATATTGTTTTTGGATAAAATTGTTATTGTATTCCCACTTCTTTTAAGTTGTTTTTTGATAAAAAACTCATTGGGAGTGCCCCAATAACCTTCTTCACTATTGAAATAACCCAAATAAACAAACTTCGTATCACAAAATCCTTTCTGAACCAAACTCTCATCAGGGATTTGGCTATATTCATCAGGGGCAAATCGTCCTACATAAAGTAGGTTCATATTTTTCCTTCTATTCTAAGATTACCATTAATATAGCTTTTATCGACTATCTCTAAATCTAATTCAATAAAAATAGATTCAAGAATTGGTAATGTATACCCTGCCATGTGTGTATTCTCTGGATATTCCTGCCCGCCATAAAGCCTTCTAATCAATTCTCTGGGATTATCTTTAAAAACTCTATATAATTCCAATACGTCCGGACATTGAATAAAAATAGAACCACCCTTTTTGAGCAATGATACCCAATATGCCAACACCTCGAGTGATTCTTTTTGTGGGAAATGCTCAATAATATCAATGGCTAAAATTTCATCGAGAGAACAATGAGCAAACGGCAAGTTCCTAACATCCGCAGTAATATCAACCCTTTTTAATGCTCTAATGTCAACGTTTATGTAACCCTCTCGGTAATCTTCACCACAACCCAAATTAACCCGCATATTTTTTTGTCCTTGCCATTTTAGGCATTTGATATTTTTTTGTCTTTGGTAGTTCAGTTATCTGGAAATGAGAACTTTCAGATAAAAGTGAATCAGCAAATTTTTTACTGATAAAAACTGGCTCATCTTTTCTAAAGACGTAAGTTTTGCCTGTTACAGGGCAAGGAGCGTTAAATACATCTTTTTTATAAATTGCGACTAACATTTTTTCGCCCATTTCAACCTCCTATTTTCTCCGCAATATCCTTTAAGGTTATCCCCTCTTTTAACTTTACCCTTTTCTGAATAAAGTTAAACGTCAAATCGTCTATTGAGCGCGGTTTTAAAAGTAATTTGCTTTGTCTTGCTCGTCTTTTGTTATCGCCTTTCTCAGCAATCTTAGCAACTTTCTCCCTGACATACTCACGAGGATAAGGAAGTTTAATAATAGGACTTCCCGTCCTGATTAAATGTTGCATCACTGAGTCAACTACTTCATCAACCGCTTCTCTTTCCGCGATTTTATAGCCAAGAGCTTTATTACTCGGTTGTTTTATTATCGACATTTTCAACCTCTTTGTGTTTTAAATAAGAAGTCTTATAAAGCGGTTCTGCTTTGTGCACTTTCTCAGCAATCGCGAAGGCTTCCTGAACCTCTTTTGGTGTTTCCGATAAAGGGATAAATCCTTTTTGTCGGTATAAATCAATCGCTGAGTATATTCCTTCGTCAGGAACAGCAATCTGATGTTGAATACCAAAAGAAATTAAGGCGATATAAGGATATGAACTTAAACCGTTCCCATCTGCCTTTTTATACTTTTTTCTATCAGTTAACGGTATTTCCACCCAAGAATCTTTTAACCACATCTTGCATTTCTTTGAAATTGTTAGTATTTTGCCCGATTGTGTCGTAATTGTTTCTTCAACAATATCAGCTTTATTCATTTTCTTTTACCCTTTCAGTTTGAATTCTTTAATTTTTTTATACTCTGCTTTTCTCTGTCTTTCCCTGAACGCTCTTACCTCATCTGATTTTTCTTTACTATGATGAATAAGCGTTGCCGCGAAAGAATAATCTGGCAAGCGATAAGAATTATTAAAGGTATCTGAAACCCACGATATATCTTTAAAAAACTTGTCTTCTTTTTCTAAAACCGTATGAGTTAAAAACCTCACCCCCTTTTCATATTTAATAAATCTCGGTTGAACAACAAAATCATTATCGTCTAAATTAAGTTTCGCGCAACCCAATCCTTTTTCTTCATCTAAATTATCTAAATTTAATTTAATTAACTCCTCGTCATCGTCAACATAGAAAAACCATTCGTTATCTTCTAAGAAATCAAGCCAGACACTTCTTTTTTCAGCCTGACTTTCCCACGCTGTCCTTGTTTCAACCAAAGTTACATTTTCAAAACCCTTTAAAAATTCTATTGTGCCGTCTGTCGAGTAAGGGACTTGATGAGGATAATCTTTAAAAGCACCATCAACAACAATAACTGAATCAAATCTCTCATAAACAGTTAAAAAATACTTTTCAAGAACTTCTTTTGAGTTATAAACAATATAGCAGGCCTTCATAAAACCCCTTAAACAGAGAGGGGGTTAAACCCCCTCTAATCTGCTATTTGCTACTTACGCGTCTGTTAGGATTGTAACACCAGCCGCATCGACTAATTCGCCGACACCATACATGGCTGTACAAACCAATTCGGTAGCTCTTAGAGAAGCGTCTCTTTGAGGCTCGACTCGGGTTGCCCATTTCGTTGCCAGAGCAAGCGCATATCCTTGAGAGAACATACCACCTGTTCTTGAGGCAGAGGAAGCATTTAACGGAACGTTAGCACTTTCCCAGATAGCCACGTTGTAAAGCTCGCCCCAGAGACCGTTTAAGTTCGATACTCCGAGACTTTCGGTTGTAAGCCCTGTATGAATTACTCCTGTTGCGGTTGAGAGTGCTTTTCTGAAATCATTGATTTGGACAGGATGTAACACGCAGCTATATGGTTTAGGGGCTTTAGCAGCTGAGAGACTATAAATAGCATCTAAGAAATTAGTCTCAGTCATATCAGATCCATCAGTCCCGACCACAGTAGTAAAGCCAGCCAATAACGCACACATATCAGAATCCATCTTGTCAGCCATAGCCCGACCCAGAAGAGCTGAGTATTCGCCTAAGCCATCAAGAATGTCCGAAGACTCTAAAACATCGGTTGGGGTAACCATCACAAGAGCTTCGCCCGTAGTAACAGTCGCCTTACTTGTGGAAACAGCTGTATTCGCTCCGTCTGTCCCTTCAGCTATCGCGGCAGCGGCAATGGTCGGCCACTTCGCGAAATCTATCGCCTTACTTGGTTTGCCTGCTAAAGATTTCTGGACACAAAGTTTAGACATAACCACAGCTGCCCGTAATTCTTGGATAACTGCTTCGTTGATAACTGCCGCGTACCGTGTATCATCAGCAGTCGTGTAGGTTGTTTCGTTTGCCATATTTAATCACTCCTTTCTTTTTAAGATTAGCGAATAACATTAGAAGTAACTAAACATTAGCTTTTAAAAGCATTAATTTAATTAAATTTTAGTGTTATCTGACCGTTGAACTTCGTCAGCTCGTCTAATTTGCTCATCTTTCGGGAGTCTCTTAAACTCTGCGATTGTCAACGGTTTAGCGGAGTCGCCAGTTCCGCCAGTTAGGGGTTTCCCCCAAGCACTTATAATTTCTTTTTTAGTTTCCTCTACTTTACCAATATCTTCTTTTCTTAAATCTTTTAAAACCTCATCAATCTGTGTTCTCCAATGAGCGTCTCTTTTTTGGGCAACCAGTTGCATTTTTTTAGCCACTTCCCTGATTTGCGTTTCAGGTCGCCCCTTTCTTGCCATATCCAAAAGAGTCTCGCTATCAGCTAACGGATAATCGCTTGTTGCTTTCCCAACAGCGTCTTTTACCTTCTGTCTTTTTAGCTCTCTTTCGGCTGTTTGCGCTCTTGCCTGCCAATCTGTTTCTTCATCTTCATCTGTAATTACTTCATCATCAAAATCATCAATTAAATCAATATCTGAAATCATCTTAGAAGACTCTTTTAAAGTCTCAAGTTTGGTAACGATGTCTTCTTTAGAAGGAGTCTCTTGAGATGTTTCTTCTTTTTGGACTCCTGAAGAAGTTTCTTGAGTTTTTTCTTCCATTGGGTTTAATCCTCCTTATTAATTGTTTACCATTCTTGCCACTTAGCTAAAGACGGGGTTGTTATTCCCGCTTTAGTCATCTGAAATCGTGGCGTTGCTTGTTGTGATTTCCAGCGATATTCTTTTCTCACTTTGGCTTCCTCATATTTTCTTTGGAAGTCTCCTGAACCTTCACCTCCCATCAAATACTTTGTAAGTTGTTCTCTTCCCGGAGCGATTTTCCCGTATTCCGTTCTCCATAATTCGCTTATCTCAGGAGTGTATTTTTCTGCTTGCTCCCCCGCTCCTAAATAAAGTCCGTATTCACCAGGAGTCGCGAACCTTCCCTTAACATCTTCTATATCTTTAACAGCGGGTTCTCTACCGAAATATTTATGAAACTCAGGTCGCCATTGTTCATATTCGGCTAATCTTTGATATTCCTGGATTAATTCTTTATGAGCCCCTTTAGCCATTTGCATTAATTCATCGTGAGAAATTTGTTTGCCTGTCCATCGTTTGAACATTTCGCTTACATCTTGCTCGTTCTCGGTTACCCATTTTTCCCAACCAAGTTCTTTTTCATATTCAATCAATCTCATATACGGGTCATCTTCAATAGCTTCCGCAAGAGGCGGAGCGTCTATCGTTCCACCTAAAATACTCCCATATAATGTAAGACCAATCTTTTGCGCTTCATTGTAAATTTTAGTTGCTGTTTTATAAGTTGCCCCCACTCCGATAAAATAGTTCCCATCGGATAATTTGGTGGGATAAAGTGTATACCCCGCTCTTAACGCCGCCGCTTGGAGTTTATTCACATTTTGAGGTAAAGAAATAGTGTAAATCATATTTTTTAGTTTTTCGTCAGTTAATCCTATTGCTTCAAGACGCGGGTCTGCCATTATACGTTCACCTCTTGCAATGGTTCGGCTGTTTGCTGAACTATGGTTGATTTTTTCTGTAAAAGTTCTTTTATCTTATCGGTAGTTATCGGGCCTTTCCCATAAGTTAAACTTATACTGTTTGCTTGTCTGGCAAAATTATCGTAATCATCGACACTCATTGTGTCTGGTATATCAGGATACCTTAATCTAAAAGTAGGAGTTGACCTCAAGAAACTTTGGAACTTTTCTTGTCCCCAAAATTCTTTATCTGCTTTTTGTATTGCCCAACCAATATTGGCTTCGGCAGGAGTCGTCCCCGTTATTGTTCTCCACATCTGCCCTAATTCATCACCAAGAACTTGCATTTTCGTCTTACTTTCTCTCGTCTTAAATTCAGGCGTTCGGGCTAAGTAATTTTGGACACTCCCCATATCCCAACCCTCATTGATATATTTGTTCAAAAGGAATTTCTTTTCAGAAGCAGTTATTTCCCTGTCTAATGTCTTCCGATATGTCATCTCTAAATCAGCGAGAAAGGGAGCGTTAAGATAAGGGTGGGCTCTTTGTTGCTTTTCTCTGGCGATGGCTTTTCCTAATGAATAACCGCCTCCGCCTCCGCCACCTCTGCTAACTGGGCGGGTATAAGGAGATTCGGCAAATTCACGACTATATTTATATCTATCCTGGAAATAGTCCATATGGGCTTGTCTTGTGTTCTTATCATAAACTCCGGTAGTATATTTTTTTGGTTGTAAATACCCCCAACCAACCATCTCTCTTTGGAGTTGACCAATTTGGTCAGGCGTCCACCTACCCCCGATGTCAGCCATCCAAGGGTCAGAACCAACACCTTTTAATGGTCTGCCTGCTGATGTTCCGCCGCCCCCAAAATCATAATCACCCATATTTACTCACCCCACAGTTGCGAAGGATACCTATTAAGCTCAACAGCAAAATCTCTATTCTTTAGTTGCATTTTTAATACCTCACTCTTAAAAACATCGACTATTTGTTCCCCCATATCAGCCCCGGGGGTAGTATCATATTTTAAAAACGCCTCGTTTCTCTGGCTGTATTCATCGGCAAAATCTATCCAGCCCTGTTTCGCCTTACCTTCTGAACCCTCTACAATCTCATCTAAAAACTTTTCCGTCTTTTGGCGATAAACAAATCTCATCTGTTTTCTATATGCTCGATACCAAGGGTCGGAATAGTTACGGTCAACCGCTTCTCTAATTTCTTCGAGTTTTTCGTCATACTCTCTCTGGTTAGAAATAATCTCTTTACCAGCAGAAATACCAGATAAAAATTCTGAATATGATTTTCTGGTATAAAAAGGGACTTCTTCTTCTGATAAAGCCCCGAAATATCTTCCTTGTTCTTTTTCTAAAAGATACGTCTTTAGTTCTTTATCAGACATTTTGATCATTTTCTCTGCTTCTTTTCTCTGTGTTTCTTGAGCAGAAACATCTCCTGGCTCGAAATAAATATCGCTCTCTTTTAGTTTTGCGAGAGATTCTTCTTCGCCTTTTATGAATCTACCCTTTAGGGTTCTCTTGATTTTTGCTTGCACTTCTTCGGATTTAAGAAGCTTCCGGCCTTCTTCGCTTTGCTCTAAAACTTCTACCTTATATCTATCTTTAACATCATTAATAGTTCTCTCGATTAACTTCTTTTTTTCTTCATCGCCTAAAATCTTGTATTCTGATGTGTTTATAACACTAGCTGCGGTTTTGGCAATCTCTTTGCCAGTCTTTTCTTTCAACCATTCATATTCTTTACTATTTAACCCCAGACCAAATACTGATGTACTTGGGAACCCTAGCGTTGTTTTTAGTCTTGATAATTCTTTTTCTAGGGAGGGGTAATCTTTTGTCTCGAAGGGAACTTTTTCATCAAAATACGCTCTGCCGGCCTTAGTTTTAGCTGGCCCCAGAAGAAATGATTTTGCAGTTTCAACCGGAGCTCTATCAACCCGATATAGAGATTTTCCGGCTTCACTAAACACGCCACCCTTCATTTGCTCTTCTATTGCTCCGTATATTCTGTAAAACTGGACACCACCAGGGATTTTGGCAGCAGAAGTTCCGTATGTAATAAGTTGTCGTCTTAGCTTTTTAGAATCTCCCGTTTCAATTAATTCCTTAAACCCTGTCCAGGTGTCTGTAATTAAACTTGCTAAAACTATTGGGTTTCTCTCTTGGAACCATTGGCCGGCAATCGGTATCGCTGATGCAATTTTCCAGGGTCTCCTGCCTGTTAATCTCTCAATCCCAGCGTTCATTACCATCGCTACGGCTATTAAAGTAAGCCCTATTTTAACTCGCTCATTTACAGTTCTAGGAGAACCAACTGCCCCTTTTACCTCTTTTACGGTGTTATATAACTCAAAAGAAAAGGTCTGCCAGGGGGCCCCTGCCTTGATTACGCTACTTCTTAAAAGCCCTGGTAAATCTTCTTTGTTATACATTGATTGGGTAAAAGCCCCACCATCAGAAGCAAATGCCCTTAGGTCTTTGCCTTTTAACCCTCGTTTCTGCCCTTGTGAGTAAGCAGCAGACGCAGACCAACCGGTTAAATGATACTCGATAACATCACCTAAATATGTTCCCACCGTTTCCATCGTTTCCAAAGGGGTTCGTCTGTCGAGTTTCAAAGGAATCTCTAAATCCTGATACATCAACCGACCTTGTTTCCGGCTCTTAGTAAATAAACTGTAATAGTTCTTGTGAACCTCGTTTCGCCAACCCTTAGATACAAACCATTTTATAGCTGTCGGAGAAAGGATATGTTGTTGGTATCTTGCCATAGTTAAACCGGAACTTGATGTTTGGATAGTTAGGTTCCAGGCAAAATTAAAAGGGAATACGGCTCTATGGAGAATCCTTCTCGCCGAGTCTATCGCCTTTTTTTGCTTGTGTGTGATTTTAAATGTTCTATCCCAAGTGGAACTCAACCCACCATAACTCTCAACTGCCCAGTTCTCAAAATAAGCAGCCGTGTTATCCAGCCCTTTTGTTTTCAAAACCTCGACGTGGGCTTTAGTGTTTTGGACAATAGGGGTGTTATAAATATCAGACATCATTGTATGGACATAACTGTCATAAACTTTGTCAAAATCTTTTTCATACGTTCTTAATTTGTTCTTCCTGGCTTCTGCGTGAGGGTTGAATGGTGCATTGGGTTTTATATAATCAGGAATATATTTATCTTTTACAATCTCATGTGGTTTGACCTTTAACCCGAACAACTGGTTCCAGGTATTTGATTCCTGCATGTGAGGCATATAATTCTCAATATAATCCATCGCTTTCTTGCCCATGGCAACTCTTTCGGTATTAACTAACTCTCTTAATCCATCTAAAACTTTTCTGGTTTCTTGGGCAAAACCGACATATTTTTCTTCCGCTTTAAGTTTTTTGGCTAATAATGCTGTGTCTTTATTAACATCTGCACCCGATATTCTTTCTAACACTTCACCAGCTTTTATGCTGTCTTTTTTACCTTTGAGTCCATACTTCTTTTTTAGTTTTATCCGTTTGCCTACATAATCTTCCTCTGTAAAATCCCTAGCCATTTTTGTATGACGAGCCGGTTCTAAAATATTCTTATAAATCGGGCCACGATACCCTTCTTCTATCTTCACTTGGTCAGCGGTTAGGGCTGCCCTGGTGGGGTCTAGGGTATTTTGGTGGCTGAGCTTTAAATCTTTGAAATTATCATACATCGCAAATTCTTCTGATACCGCAAACCCTGATTTCGGGCGGATAGCGGGAACTATTTTACCGCCTTTTGTAACCCTGAAAGCTATGCCAGCGTCTCTGGTTTCTTGGATAATTAAATCTTTGGCTACGTTCTGTGCTTCTTTTTTGGTTTTATAAGTTTGGGGATAATACCCTTCCCCTATACCTTTTTTAATTCTATAAAAACTTTCGTCTTTGACCTGTTCAGCAACAGGTTTTTGATACTGCGGTAAACTGTTAACAAATTGGTCGATGCTTTTCGACTGGTAAGCCCCTTCGCTCATTATCGCGAATTTCTCGCCTGTCATGGGTTCTTTTATCTTCTCAACAACCTCTGTTTTGGTGGCTTGGTTGTAGAAGTCGGTAAGTTGGGATTTGGCAGTAAGTTGTGCCTGTTCTGCTGTAATCATTTTCTTCCCATCAAAAAACTCAATCTTTATACCTTTAGATTTCGCCAAATTTACAATCTCATCTAATTTTCCAGAAATCAAATCAGACGCAACTTGTGGATGTGAAGTATTCAGCCCTATGGCTTTTATTGATTTCCCCGAAACTGGTCTTGAAAAAACAGTTTCTGCCTCACCTCCTAACCTTTCGCCAGGTATTAAACTATATGGAGTTCCTTTATGTCCAATCGCTTTTTCATCTAAAATCAAGCGATAAGGCGAATCCGCATACCTACTGAAATTATCAAAATCCCTCGTAACGCTTACTACTGGTTTTTTTTGAAACATAACTTTTGAAAGTTTAATTTCTCCACTTTCTAAAATACCTTTTAATCCAGTTAAGCTCGTATCGTGATATAATGGATTACCTCCAGCACCAACTATTTCTTTTATTACAGGCGGTCTTTTTATATTTACAAACTCCTCCGCACTCTTATACTTCCTTGCTTCAATTGCCAATGGTTGTAATTCTTTAGAGATACCTTCTGGTGTTCTGGGTGCGTCTTTTAACCCTGCTGTTTCTACTCTCTCACCCATAAGCCCAAGGACAATAGGTTCCGTTAGTTTGCCGAATTCAAGCATATCTTTAATAGAGTGAAGTTTAGCCACTTCTTTGGGGTCTGTTTTGATTTTGTCAAGATTCTCTTTTAACTGTTCTCCAATATTCATTTCTAATTTAGGGATTATGTTTTTAATAATAAAGCCAGATTCCTCATCGGTTAAACCTGCTTCTTTTAATTCACCATTGGTCTTATCGTAACCAACCAAAGAGAAAGCAGAAGAAGCCCCGCCAGCTAATATCGCACCCATAAGTGCAGCTTGACCAACATTTTCAGATAATCTTTGTTGTTTGTCTATGCCTATCTTCGACCATACATTTGAGCCAAACTCCTGTAACCCTTCCTGTAACGCTTCTGATGAACTTCTAATAACAAAACCCAATGCCTTAGAAGGGTATCTAGCCATTAAAAACTCTAACCCGATTGCCTCTAACGCTCCTTCTGTTACAGCAGCGGCCCCACCTAAAGCAGCTGCCTTCCCAACCGAGACATCGGCTTCTCTAGCTTCCTGATATTTACCCGTTCCAGCCAGCCAGCCAAAGAGTAAAACAGGGGTTGTGCTACCACCCGTTAAGGCGTGTAACCCTACCGCTGCTCCTAAGCTCGCTGCCCCCGACCCTAAATTAAACAAGAAAGATTCGAGTTTATCATCACCTTTAGGTTTACCGGGTAAGTTCTCAAGATATTCTTTATTTTCCTTGATTATCTCTTTTCCGTATTCAGTTAATTTAGAAGATTTAGAAGGGTCTTTCTCGATCCAGTTCTTTTCTTTATCGCTCCACTCATACTTGTCTAAACCCAGTTTTTCCCCTATCTCCCCCATCGCCCTTAATTCTGCTCCGTAATGATGCTTCACGTTCAAGGTGGCATAAGCAAGCCCTTTAGCAGGTGCAGTTAGCCATTCTTTCCAGGGTTTTATTGATTCAGGAATATTGCTCGGCCAAATATCGTGGCTTGTCTCAATAGGAATAGAGGACATAGTAAGACCCAATGCCAACCCCGGGTCCATTTTCCTCCCGTAATAACTTTGGTGGGATAAATCAAATGCCTCTAATCTCCTATTAAAATCAGCAATAGATTTAGGCGTAGTAAGTTTCTTTACTTCCCTATCCATAGAGGGTAGGGAAAGGGGTTTTGCTTCCCTTTCCCTTTGCGGAGGATGAGAGGGTTGGGTAAATCGTTTCATTTCATCAAATTTTGTTTTACCGAGATACCCTATCTTCTTCGGGTTTGTCGATGGTATCGCTCGGCTTAGGGCGTTCGTTATCTGCCCCTCCAGTTTCCACATTTATATCTCCTTTATATTTCCTTAAATCATTTATAGCTGCTTCAAAATATTCCATTGCTAAATCAGATGCTCCGGGTGTTTCTGCTACCTGCCGCCACATCTCCGCTCGATATAAAGCGTTCTGTTGTTCTCTTGGTATGTCAGCCATTGGGTCTGGCTGGAACGTGTCTGCTTCGAGCTGTGGTTGCCCCTGTGTCGATTGTGGTTGAGAGGGTTGCTGTCTTAAAAGATGTTCGGGAGGCGTTTGAAACCCGCCACCGCCACCGATAGGTACTCTCGACCGCATTTCTTGTATTTTTTTACCTTGCCCGTATTCTTTTGCCTGGGATAAAGGGTCTATCATTTTATCCTCCTGTGCGTTTCCATTTGCCTAACTCTTGCTTCGGCTTTCTTTTTTGAAGAATATACTTTGGGATACCAACCGGTTGAATTGCCTCTTTTAATCTTATACCCGGCATTAGTTTTTCTTATAGGCATTACATCGCCCCTTTTTCGGTTGCGTAAGCTGCCTGTTCAATCTCTTCTGGTGTTCCTTGCTGTTGCCCTTGAACTTCGCCCGCGAGGGATTGAGCCATTTGCATCATCTTTAACTCTCGCTGTCGGTCGGTGGCTAACCGTCTCAATTCTTCGGCGGCGTCTATGCCGGGTATCTTCTCCTGGACACTTTGAGTTGAAATAATCTTCTGGCCGTGAAGTTGTAAAAGATTGACTATTCTGGTCGGTATGTCTACCCCAAGAGCGTAGAACTCTAAATTATGAATAAAATCATCGGGAATATCTTGCGGCTCATAATGGAATACGAAATCCTGTCCCGTTCCCTCTCCGCTAAAATGTTCAGGCACTTTGCCAACGGCTTTCTGTTTTGTCTTGCCGAATAATTGCTTTTCCATCTTTAAAGCGTATTCATCTATTTTTATCATATTAGCCCCAATAATTGATTGAGTGGTGGCCGCGTCTTGCGATACTCCGCCCAATGAAGCAGTCCAACCCTTGCCTGTTACCGTTCCCGATGAAATTGGGTAACCACTTGATTGGGGCGGGAAGTTAGACGCTTTTCTGAATAAGTCTTCTTGATGAGAGATATCCTGGATAGTAGAGGAGGGATTATCAACTTGAGAAACATAATAGACCCTGCCTCCTTGTTCAACCTCGATTACCCCGGACTCCATATTCTCTATGCCTTCGGGAACTTTTCGGGGATTTTCAATAACGAGATGCGACTTAAGTTTTCTTCTTCTTTCTTCTGTCCCCATTAAAATCAGTTCATTTATATTTTCTAAGAGAGGTATCTCTTGGTAAATATCGGAAAGGCCGCCCACGCTACTTGCCCAGGGGTCGTGAATCGCGTTAGGGATAATCCTGTTGGGATTGAACCCTAAGGAGTGGTGAACGCCTACTCCCGGTATCTTCTTGCCATTAGCAAAAACAAAGCGGTAATTATCGTCCCAGTATTCAGTTAAAGTAAATTTATCGCTGGTGCTGGTAACTTCACAAGCCGAGGCCTTCGGATACATCTTTAAGAGGTTCCTGCCCGGTATCTCGTCTATGTAAACAACATATTCATATTCGTTTTTATTGGTGGATTTAGGGACGGCAAACCCGCTGGAAGGGTGTCTGGTAAAAATCATAATTTCTTTTTTCTCAAAATTGGGGAATACTTGCACGGGGCATCTGCCGTAGATAGACATGCCCATCGCCATATCCCAAAGTTGTAAATCTATCGAGTTTCTTCGCCAATGAGAAAGAATAATCTTTTTAACAAATTCAGCCCAGAAAGGCCCGTCTTCGGGGGAGGGAATACCAACAGGGTCGGCTACCCGTATATCGGGCAAACTGCCTACCTGATTAATTTTATCTCTTGCCTTAGCTTTAGCCAGATTAACAATTAACTTGCGTTGCTTAGAACTGGGGGCGTTCATAGATAAACATTGGTAAAGTTGTCCCGCAAAATTAGACTCGAAAACAACATCGTGGACTATCTTATCGTGAGCCAAACGAGCCGTATATTCTTGACTTACCTGTATTTCCTCAATTATTCCTAACGCGTCTTTCTCGTTCATTTGTGTTCCTCCTAAATATAAGAACCCCTCAACCAACCGGGTAAAGTTCCAGGTATAATTCTCGGTGGGCTAATCGCTCTGGGAGCAACCGTTATCGCCCCGGCGAGAGCTATAACCGAATCGGTGGTTAACTTTTTATCGTCCCGATGGTAAACCGCCAGTTCATCAATTAACTGTCGAATCTTCGGTATTCTTACCTTGCCCCACTCTATGTGCCTGTCAATAATATTTCCTTCATCGTCTTCGATGGGTTGTCTGAAACAAAAAGCAAGCTCTAAATTGTTGATAAGTTCATCTTTAGAAATTGTGTAACCCGAAAACTCTTTAGAACCCGAAGTAATCCGAACAGGTTTAGCCGGGACTCCCTTTTCTTCCATCGACTCCTGCAACGCTCCGCCTGTCGGGGAGGTGGCATCGTAATAGACCCAACCCATTTCGTAACGTTCACATTCCTGTTTCATCAATTTAAATATCTCGTTCCAGGAAGCCACATTCTGTTTATTGACCCTGGTATAATTAACTAAAGTATAAGGTACTTTGGTAATATCGAGAGTAACCCCGACTGTCCAATCCGTTTCAAAAGCCATATCCCAGAAAGAAACATACTTCCTGCCCCTTATTAACGGTCGTGTTCCGAACATAGTTCTGCGTCCGTTCGGCTCGGAGGGGAGTGTCTCATCGATAGCGTTCAACAGTTGGGCGGTCGAAAGAAGTTTCCCTAATCTCGGCAGAAACCTCCCGTAAAGAACCATCTCCCTTAAGTGGGGGTAATCCTCGTATTGTCTTTCCAGTTCTTTTATTTCGGCTCGGTTAAGATAAACATTGTCATAAGTCGAACCCTCGAAAAAAGTAATGTTCTCCGCGCCCGTCTTAGCTTTAGACCAAAGCTCTTCCAGCCAGGGGTCGGTCGATTCCTTAGGAGTTCCCACAAAATCAACAAAACCGCCTACACCCATTGTCCTGGGCTTAAGAACGGTGAAGTAAATATCGGGTAGGTCTTTGGCATAACCAACTTCATCAATGGTTATTAAACGGAAGGCCTCCCCTTCAACGTGCTTCCCTCTATCCTCCAAAGAAAAAAAGAAACATTTGGAATTGTTAATAAACTCGATAGTCCTGGAATTACGGTCGATTCTTCTTACTAAAGCGTTAAAATAGGGTGATTGCCTGGTCAACCGTTCTATATTATCAAAGACCTTCATGGCGGTAGTATATTCAAAAGAACAGTTCATCGTATTGTATTCAGCCGTAGCCCATTTAGCGTCTTTAGGTAGTCCTATTTTATGAACACAATAATAAATATGTTTCTGGGCCAACCCTCTTGTCTTACCAAACCTATTTCCTGTGATAATCAAATTTATAGCGTTATTTCTTTTAATCATCTCCACTTGTTTCTCGTGGGGAGTTTCCAACAAAATCAGTGCGCCAAACTTCTCTATTTGCCCGCTACTCTTCTTCAATCTCTCCTTCAACTGTTTCTGAAATAGAAGGCTCAATTACTTCACCCTCAATCGTCTTACTTCTCATCGTTTCCAACTGCACTTGTAATATCTCTTGCTCAAGCATGACTGTGGGTATCGCGCCCCTTATCTGGATAGCCCTAAGACCTTCAGTAACAGTCGGGGTCTTAGTCCCCGCGTAGACTTTCTCAAAGGCCTTATCGGCTATCATGTCCAGTTTACCAATAACAGACATATCCCTTAAAGCCAGCTTGGCCCTCTGATTGTCAATCTCCATGTTTTTCAAATCCGGGAAGTTTTTGTTCATGTGTTTATGTTTATGTCTCCAAAGATTAGCCGGAGATAAAGGTTTAGCCGAAAAGAGGTTGTGGTGATTAGCCCAACGAACAATATCGGCATCTATGAAGAGCGGTTCAAAACCAGTGATAGTGATTAAATCCTCAATTAGCCCCCGATAATAAGAAGCGCACAGCTTACACTTCGGTCCGGTGTAACTAAAATCCCTTCCGTTATCAACCCAGCTTTTTGGGTCAGGTTGTTCAGGAAAGGTCTTTTTAAAAGAACTATAAGATAATCCGTTTACTTCTTTTTGTTCGCTTAATGAAGGTCTACCCATATAGAAATACCTCTCTGTTGTTTAACTAAAATAGTGAAAATTCATTTGGGTTTAACACCTATTATAAAACTTTTCCATTTTTAAACACCCCGGGTCTCAATACTGATTATTAGCCACCCATACCCCATACCCCTACCCCATACCTATCATTGAGTGATTTCTCTCCTACCCCTGCCAAATAAAAATAACTCTTTATGCGATAGTACCCTCTTATTTAAAAATGGGTATAATTCTCCTGATCCTTGTTTATTACTTTCTTTTCTTTATTATTTCTTTTCTTTGTTATTAGTTAATTAGTTAATAGTTATATATATTTATTATATATATATTTATATATATATATATAATAATAATAATTATATAAATAATTATTATTATATATATTAGTTATTAGTTAATAGTTACTTTAACTTATTAAAGTATTACTGAGTAATAAAGTATTACTGAGTAATAAAATAATTAAGTAATAGGTATTAACAATTCTCAATAATCAATATATATAATACCAGTTCAGTTAAATATAATAATAATTAAAAGAATTTATAATAATTAAATAATTAAATAGTTATTAAATATAAAAGAAAAGAAAACTCAAATCCCCCCTTTATCCCCCCTTTAGGCAAAGAAAAGAAAGGCAATAAAAAAGAGCCCATAAGGCTCTAATTATTAACCCTATTCTACCAGGTGATAAAAATAAATGTCAAGTCCTTACAAATTTATTTACATATCCCCACTTAAACATTGTTTTACATTTATTGTTTTTTTTATCAGAACATAGAAAAATAGCAATACTAAACCATTGGCAAACAAATATAAATAGCTTAAAACGCCATTGAACCGGGCAGCTGAAGACAAGGCGGAGTTCTTACCAAGTTATTTAAACAAATTTAAAGAAATATTAAAGTTTTATTAAAATTTCTTTTGAAATCTTTAGTTCTCTCGTCTTTAACTTCCGCCTTTATGGGGTTTCCAACAACATTAACGGGGTTTATGTTAACATTTATTCCTTACTTGCTTACATCTATTCCTTACTTGTTGTTGTAAACTCTGTTTCCAACGAGTAACCTTTTTTTTATTCTCTCAACCTATCTTTTATTAACCCTATGCGGGAGAGAAGATTGGAGGGTAAGAGCATACCTCCCCCTGGTAAGGAGGAGATTATGCGGTTTGAGTGAGTTGTCGGGTTGTCGCATCATTGGCTTAATTACCTGTCCAGGTCTCGCTTTACCAGGTAGTAATATGATTACTTTCGCCAAGCTCCCATCGAGAACGGGTTGTATCCTGTTTAAGGATTCTGGAAAACTAAGAAAAGACTGGCTATAACCCAGTTTATCATCGATACTTTCAAATTCGTATCGAGGCGACTTGTTGTGATTAAATTAAATCACGGTAACCTGCCGAGAGGTTACCTGGGAGCCCTCGGCAAAAGGTCTTACGACCTGACTCCCAGATATTTTTATGCTTTTAGCTTAGTTTAACAGTCAAAAATCAATACGTCAAAACCTTTTTTCAGAATCTTTTAAAAGTTTTTCGATTTATATATATCTACCCACGCTTTATCACATTAAAACGTTAATAACTTAAGTTTTGATAAATTTGTTAAAGTTTTTTTACATTTTTTTTATCTTTGCAGGTAAATGACCCTAAAATAATTAAAGTTATCTCTTGACACTGCCGATAATAAGAGTAGTATAGTAGATAGAAAGCAAGGAAACTATTAACGGAGGTGAATTAGATGAAAACCAAAGAAGAAATTTTAAAGATGAGTAAAAAAGAATTAAGAGCTTATAAATGGTCAGAGGATTTAAACAGAGGCGAGGATTGTACTGATTGCTCTCGTTGCTCCGATTGTATTGATTGCCATAGCTGTTACGCCTGTCGAAATGCGTCAGGATTAAAATACGCTATTTGTAATGTTGAAGTTGGAAAAGAATCATTTGAAAAGAAGATAGAGGAATTAGAATGCGATTAACTTGAGGAGGGATTGAGATGAAGGAATTAGTAAAAACATATGACATTGTTGGAAATGTGAGCGAAAAGACCTACCGGGAAATGACAAGAAAGGAAGTAGTAGAAAGACTTGAAAAGAGAGCAAAAGAGTTAATTGGTGTGAAATATCACGTCAACCCCCTGAACTCTTTTCCAGGATACAAAAATAGAAGTAAAAAGAATTTAATGGAATTGTTGAAAGGAATGGATTTATAAAAAACAGACCTGAGCATGTCTCAAAACTGCTCAAATTTTAACCCAAGAGGAAAGGAGGGATAAAACGATGAAAGATGAAGGATATAAACAATTAAATACCCGGTTACGCTACTCTTTATATGTCAAACTTAAAGAGATGTGTAAAAAGGAAAATGTATCTGTTAATCAAAAAATAAATGAATTAGTTGAGAAGGAGGTTGAGGGGAAATAATGAAGAAAGATAATTTTATGGAAGGTAAATTTGACAAATTAAAGGAGGGGCAAGAAATGAAAACTATTGGGAGAAATCAAGCCAAAAAAGCAGCGTTAATTTTTGCCAATGCCAAGAACATAAAAAGTTACACCCTTGGCAATTGTTTTACTGGTGAAGATTGCGACAAAATGGATTATAAAGGGGACAACTGGTTATGGCAAGATTGGGAACGGTTTAACTTTGCAAGACTCACAAAGGGGAATCCAGGAAAATATACACTTAAATTTCATTCAAATCATTGGGTGAGTTTTGAAGCTGATATTGGATAAAAAAAGGAGGGGAAATAATGAAGAAAGATAATTTTATGGAAGGGATTTTTACCAAGCCCATCGGTGAACAGCTTGATGAACTGGCGGAAAAAGAGGAGAAAATGAACACGGATAAGAAAATAAAAGAATTTTTAGCCGACAAGAAAAGGAAAATCATCAGAGAGATATTAGATTATTTCTTGTATGAACTAACATCGGGAAGTTGCGATTGCGGGTGGGGCGAGGATATTTACGAAATGATAATCGGGAAGGATAACTTTGAGGATATTATGGAGGGAACGGTAAAGAAATTGGAGGGAAATTGGAGGGAATTTAGGTGGATAAAATAGAGAAAGAAATAGATGAGGAACTAAAAAACAACCAAAGAAAGAGATTTGAGGCAGTTTTAGAGAGGTTTGCTTTTGCTCTTGTGGATTTCAAGGGGATTTCATCAGATGAATATAAAAATGCATTAAAAATTGCTGTTGCAAAATTAGAGCAGATAACCGAGCCAGATGATAGCTTTTTTGAAAATCCCAAAACACTTAAAGAGGAGGAGAAGTAGATGGGAGAATTAAAAGAAATTAAAACAAAAGTTTTAGAGGTAACTTACAAAAAAGGTAAGAAAACAAGTGGGAAAGAGTGGGTTTTATATACTATTCAAGGAGAGGGCAAAACCCACGCGAATACATTTGATAAAGAAATAGCCAAAAAAGTTAAGGAAGGATTAATCGGAAAAGACGTTGTTTTTATCTATGATGTTACCGAAGACGGTTTAGGGGGGAGTAAGTGGAATTTACAGGATATCGTAGAGGATATCGTAGAGTGCACAGAAACAGCCACAGAAGCAACGATAGCCCTCGGACAAAAGAAGGAAAATGTTGACTGGGACGCTAAAGAGAAAAGGGATTTTAGGGGGCGTTGTTTGGCTTATTCCACGAGTTTAGCTTCAGCGAAACTAATTAAACTCGAAGCGATCCTTCCTCAAGCATTGGAATTCCTATCTTTTATATACGAGGAAGATGAAGGGGCATATACGCCCACCGATGAAGAATTAAATGAAACCTTTGATAAAGATACCAAGGTCGATTTATTTGGATAATTTCTCACTAAATGCGCCCGTGAGAAAGGGGGCTGGACGCCGAAAAGAGTGAGTAACTTGTGGCATCACTTTTATTTGGCCCCCACCAATTTGGAAAGGAGAGGCTTAAATGGTAAGTGATAAAGAAAAGGAAATTATTGGAGAAATAAATAAGATGACACAAACAGAAATGGCATCATTGTGGAGATTTGCTCCATCTGGGCATTTGTATTTTGATAAAACAAAACCATTTTGGGAAGTGTTCGACAAAAGATTTAAAGAGCTTGGTGGCTTTACACCAGAAATTTCTAAGCACCTTGGATAGTAAAAACCAATTTGAAAAGGAGAAATAGATGGATAACAAAACTATCGAACAAATACTCCTCAACCCCGATTTCCTCAAAGCATATTTTGGGGAGGAATTGGTTTGTTATCGGTGTGGGGCAAAACCCATAATACCAGCTCCGCAACGATGTGTGCCAGACGGAATACCATATTGCCCAAATTGTCTTCATAATTTTGTTAGGGAACATCTCCCCCCTAATCTTATCTCTGCCTACAAATATCACGCCCATAAAATTTTAGACCTGATTTTGGACGGGGAGAATCCGTTAATTTATTTTGACCAATTTGAGGAGGAGGAGTAAAAATGAAAATGAACAGGGAGCCCAGAATAATGGGGGAAATGGCACACGATATAAAACAGGCGTTAGAAGTAATAATTGATTATAGCGGTGGGGATTTAAAGTATGCAAGGTATGCTCAATTAGAAAGTTGCCTTAGAGATTTAATCGGAAAACATAGTAAAAGAAACAACTTTAAGGAGGAGGAGTAGATGGACTACAAACACATTTTCGTTCCCAAAGATAAAAAGGTGTGCTACAAACGAATCTTCTTCCAGAAAAGAATAAATACCCCTATTGGATACCTAACTCGTGGACAGATAATTATATCTCTATTAGGGGCTTTGGTGTTCTTGGCGTTTAGTTGGCTATTTATTGTGGGATTATGGATGGTGATAGGATAGATGGGACCCAAAGAGCTTTTACGGCGTTTAGATACTTGGATAGTGTATAACATCGACCTCGACAATATAAATCTTCCTATGTACAAAGAGTGGGCTTTTATTTATGAAGCAATACACTCACACGCCGGAACGTGCAAAGCCAACCACGATGATTGGAAAGAAGAAACAGAGAAAATTTTAAGGACAGATTGGGAGGTCGCGGAATTAGATGGTGCGGTAAATAAAAAGAGTTGACGAATAGAATTGATTAAGATAGTATAGGGTTGTATCTAAAGATTATATGGTTTGGGAGAGAGTGGCGGAATGGGTAGACGCTATAATAGAGTTAAGGCAAAACTGGTGGTAAACCGTTAAATGATTACTCAGTCGCGTCCAGTTAGCTATGCAGGGTTCGAGTCCCTGCCTCTCTCCCAATTAGTTTAAGGAGGTAACAAAATTTATACCTATAAAGAAGCGTGTAAAATCCTAAAAATCTCAATAGATACCCTTCGCAAACTGATTGAAGATGGGGAAATCAAGGTAGTTTATATATCGGAGCGTTCCCCCCGGATTTTAAAAGCGGAACTGGATAATTTTATTGAGAGTAAAAAGAAGGGCGTTTAACAGGCGTCTTTTTTTATGGAGGTGGCAAGAATTAAAACGAGAATAATCTATACAAAGTTTTGGCAGGATAACTATATATCAGACCTAAAAGCCAAAGAAAAACTTGCCTTTATTTATTTCATCACAAACGAGAAAGTGAATATCTGCGGAATTTATGAGTTGCCGGATAAATATATTCGGCTCGGTTTAGATCTAACGGTGAAAGAATTAGATACCATAAAAGAAAAGTTATCCACAGATAATAAGTTTCTTTTTATTGATGGTTGGATAAAAATTGTAAACTTTGAATTTTACAATAAATTTATCGGCGAAAAGAACGAAATAGCCAAAGAAAAAGAATTAGCCCTTATACCTGCAAGGATTATAGAGTATCAATACCCTACCCCATACCCTACCGATAGAGTATCGTTAAATGGAGATACTCTTAATAACCATAAACCAATAACCAATAACCATAAATTAATAACCATAAACCCTAAATCAAAACCGTTAATTCCTTTTGCTGAAATTCAAAATCTTTGGAATGAAAAAACAGAACTTGCTAAAATTGTCGCCTTGAGTAAAACGAGAAAAGAAAAAATAAAATTGCGGTGGGAAGAACACCCGGACTTATCCGAATGGGCAACTCTTTTTATTACCATAACCGATATTAAGTTTTTGCATGGAGAAAATGAGCGTAACTGGCGAGCTGATTTTGACTGGGTAATGAGCAATGATACCAATTGGCTGAAAATAATAGAAGGAAAATATACGAAGCAAGAGCAGAAAAAAATCATAATTGACATGACAGGAGATGCGGAATGATATATTTATGCCCGAATTGTTTAGACGTGAGATTAGATGGAATGGAAACACCGATAACCGAAACTTTCCCTGATAAGGATATTCATTTAAGAGACAGGACAATCCGCGCGAACTACTCAACTAATATGAAAAAGAGAAAACAATATGCTCAAGATGAGTCGTTTGATATAAATAACAAAACGTATAGAATTAAAAAAATCACATACAATCTCTATTGTCGCAAATGTAACAGCGTATATTCAAAAAATATGGCAATCCCGGAAGACAAACAGGAAACAGGAAGAGAGATAACCGAGGGTCGAATACCTTTTTGAGGAGGTCTAAATGAAAATAACAGACGCAACCAGGAAGAAGTTAAAGAAATTAAATAAAAGGATAGAGATTTTTGGACACCTTGATTGTTTCCTACCACAACCAAATGATTGCGAGGGGTCCACTAAGGAAATTGCACAATGTTTTGTATGTGCAAGCTACCTCCCTAATCCCACCACAGATGAATTGATTGAGGCGATAGATGAGAAGTGTGATGTTAAGTGGGGGATTGAAAGAGAAAAAAAGAACGGTAAGTGGTTAGTGTGGTTTGAAAGAGAAAAAACAGAAGCTTATTTTACTGAAGATGACCCTGACGATTGTCTTGCATCCGCCCTCATCTGGCTATATGAACAGGAGGAATAATGTATCTTTACGAGGGACTTCTTGACCTTGCTAATAGAATAAAAAAGGTAGTGAAAAATAATCCAGACCACAGAACAGAAATAAATATGGGGTTAGTTAGCCAACTTGACATGGAGAGGTTAGAGAACTGGGTAAATAGGATTGAAAAGGAGCTGAAGAAGTGAAAAAATATAAAATTTTGCTTTGCGATCCACCTTGGAGTTATAACAACTGGTCAGTAATTAAAGACAAGAAGTTAAACAAAAAGGTTGGTCGTATGGAATACCCCACAATGACCCTTGATGATATTTGTGCGTTGGGAGTAGACGAAATAACAGACAAGGACTGTATTCTTTTTCTGTGGGCAACAATGCCCTGTCTTGACCAAGCAATGAAGGTTATTGATTCGTGGGGATTCAAATATAAGTGCTGTGCTTTTACTTGGGTAAAGACCACATCAAAAGGTATTTATTCTGGGTTAGGTAACTGGACACTTGGAAATGCCGAACTTTGTTTGTTGGCTACTCATAAGACATTTCCCAAAAGAAAAAAACCAGTTAAACAAATAGTTATGGCACAGAGAGGAAAGCACAGTTCCAAACCACCAGAAGTAAGACAAAGAATTGTAGAGATGATGGGAGATATTCCTCGTATAGAGTTATTTGCAAGAAAGCCAGACGCTTTATTTGAAGATGAAACTTTCAATGGTTGGGATGTCTGGGGTAACGAAGTAGAAAGTGATATTGAATTGGAGGTTTTAAATGAAAAATAAACATCAGAACTTAACCGAATTGATTTTACTAATATCCACAATATTTGTTTTATGTGTGGCTGTGGCTAAGGGGGGTGAGTTGATATGAGAAAAATTAAGTTTAGGGCATGGAATGAGCTAACAAAAATAATGATTGATTTGAAGAAGATAACACCACTGGCATTAAGTCTTGATACCGATGGGCTGTTTATCCCTTTTTCAGATGGGCTCCCGCTTATGCAATACACGGGGCTAATCGATAAAAACGGCAAGGAGATTTATGAATCCGATTTACTAAAAGACAATCAGGGCGATATTAGAGAAGTCATTTTTGAAGATGGTGGATTTTGGTGTAAATATCCCAATGGTCAAAAATATATGCCATCGGAAGAATTTAGAGAAGTAATAGGAAATGTATATGAGAACAGCGAACTCTTAAAGGAGAAGTGATGAGGAAAAACAAGGGGGTGAGTTGATGGATTGGATAAGTTGTGAAGAAAGATTACCAAAAGAAGGTGATGTGGTTTTAGTGTGGATTTTAAGATATGGCGGGTCAGAAGACTATAGATTATCTTCTCTGGATAATGATTGTTGGGAAATTGAGAACGAAGTTAGTTGTGAGATTACTCATTGGATGAAAATTGAACCACCAAAGGAGAAGTGATGAATAAACTTATTTTAAAAGTGGTGCTTATTTTATTTATTGCAGGTGTCCCCATTATGCTTCTGGTGTCAAAATACAATATTCCAAATGAACCAGTTACCGAGTTTACCAACTACAACCCCGTCCCGGAAGTCAGTCAAGAACGATTAGATGATTGGAGAAATTTAGCTTGGAAAAATGGGAAATTAGCTCAAGAGAGAGGTGAAAAAATTGAAACATTGGAGAGACAGATTGCCGAAACAAAGGCCAACAATGCTCGATTTCACACAAACAGCCACGTTCAAACTGCGAGAGCCAAAACAAAACAGATTAAAACGAATAAGCCAGGCGTGGAGCAATGGCGTCCGCTGGTTAAAAAGTATTTCCTGGCCCAGCACGTGGATGACGCTTTAATTGTGATGAGCGGAGAAAGTGGAGGCGATCCGAACGCAAAAAATCCAAACTCATCAGCAAGTGGATTATTCCAACACTTAGCGAGATATTGGCCGAATAGAAGTGCCTCAGCCGGTTGGGCGGGAGCAAGTATTTTTGACCCTGAAGCGAATATAGCGGTTGCGGCGTGGTTAAGTAAAGGTGGGGCGAATTGGAATCACTGGCAAATAAAACCAAGATAAAGGAGATTGTTATGGGAAGACGCATGGTTGGTGATGGGCCAAATCCATCGGGTTTGTGTATGTGTGGATGCGGTGAGTTGGCCCCAATAGCAAAGCAATCTGAGTCAAGGGATGGTAATATTTCAGGAAAGCCAAAGCGGTTCATACGTTGCCACCACAGCAGAAAATATCCACATGGATATACAGTAGATACTAACGGATGTTGGGTGTGGAACGGACTCTTAAACGATAGAGGATATGCCCTAAGCGGAATGGCTGGTAGGGCAAGCAGAAAATTCTACAAAGCCAGATACGGCTCTATCCCAGATGGATTGGAATTAGACCATTTGTGCCGAAATCGTGCGTGTGTAAATCCCGAACACCTGGAAGCGGTAACACACAGAGAGAACATGATGAGAGCAGGAAGAATAAAGCTCTCCCCCGAGACAGTAAGAGATGTACGGGTAAGACATGCTCGTGGTGAGAGTGCACGGTCAATAGGCAGATTATATTCTGTCGGCCACAATACTATCTTGCTCGCAGTTAATTATCATACATGGGTAGAAGTTAAACCATAAAATATGATTCATCTATGAGAGGTCCAACCGTACGAAAATATCGGACAGTTTAAATTAGGCGGGGGGCTAAATGAAGGTGAGCTCACAGAGAAGTCTTAAAATCCTCTCACGTAACACAGGAGGGCAACCGTTAAGACTTTGGGTGTAATTAATAGGATTGTGTGGGTAGAATGTTTTGAAGGGCTTAAATCAAGAGTTGTGCCAAAAGTTCTCGTTCTGTATCGGGGTTTTTTGGCACAAAGAGGAAAGAATAAATTAAGAGGAAAAATATGAAAAAGGGGAAAGGAATAACAGAAAATAGGGTAAATATGGGTGCATTTGATTTTGATATAATTATTATTGTTGGTGATTACAAAACCACTTTAGCTTATGTTAGCTGGAAGTTTGAGGATAAAAAAACTAACCTAGCTGATTCTGATATGGGAGATATTCCACGAGGTAAATGTTTTTTTAGAAGAGGGTATGTTCCCGTAGTTTGGATTCCACGCAAGCCACAAAATTCAAGAGAATACGCTACTTATGCTCACGAATGTTTACACGCAGTGTTTCATTTATTTGAGTGGGCTAACTTGCCACTAACAAGAGATACAGAAGAAGTGATGACACACGCAATGGCACATTTAATAACTAACGGATTAAAATCAAATTCTTCCACCGTATCCATAATCTTCTGCAATTCGTTAGTTAATAAATTAGGAGGGGGGATAAAATGAAGTATGAAATTGTAATCGAGGGGGCTACGCCACCCTCAAAAAATCAGACAAAAAGCTGGCATTGGGCAAAACGAGCCAAGGTTAAAAAAGAGTGGGAAGAATCAATCGGTTGGTTATTAAAAGCTAAAAAGGTTCCCAAGATGCAAAAATGTTATATGCAGGTTTTAATATCTTTCGCCGATAATAAAAAAAGGGATGAACATAATTTTTTACATGATGCCTTAGCGGATTCATTAGTCAAGGCAGGTATTATCCCTGATGATTGCGGTAAATATTTAATTATAGCGATGCCGGTTTTTGTTGATGATGATAAAAAATACACGAAGCTAATTTTAGAAGAATTAAAAGTAGGCGGGACCGATTAGGGAGGGCTGATGAAAGAAAAACATTATTGTCAATGCGGATGCGGTCAAGAAGTGGGCGTGTGGGGTTTTACCAGCAGAACTTATGGGTTTGTCAAAGGTCAACCAAAGAAATATATTGTTGGTCATAATTCTAAAAGAAGGAAAAAGTTAAAAGAAACAAATAAATACACTTTTCAAGACGGTTTTAATTTTGCCGAAATGGTCAAAAGGCAAGCAAAGAAAGTAGGGGAGCTTATCCCTGTTGATATTTATTGGACTGAAAATGCCACCGCAGGCAAACAAGTAAAGACAGTTCAGGGGAAGGTTGTTGAGATATATGAGAATTTTTATCTCGTTAATATGGGGAATTATAAAACTACCCAAAGCAAGGTTGATGTGGCTTTGATGGGTCGGTGGATGGCGTGATAGCAAACACCAAGCAAACAAAATCGAAACGGAAATATTGTATTTTTTGCGGACAGAGATTGTTTCAACCGACTTCCGTTACCTGCGGAAGCATAGAATGTAAAGATGGTCTGAAACTTTACAAAGCTCTTCAACGAAGTAAAACAATGAATTGTGAATTTGCGAAAGTGAATAAAGACGGGCGGGTTAGGTGCTCAAAGGGTTTGTTCCACGAGCACCAGCAGAAAAAAGGGTATCCGGTACAGGCGATTTGGCGTCATCCCGTTAAAGCGTGTGTCAAGTGTTCTGTTTACGCCAACGCGGGAGAGTTTACAAAAGAGGAATTAGAACGATTAAAAAAGATAGGGGGATTGGTAAAGACCAAAATCCCAGAACATTGGTGGGAAAAATATGAAACTACCCGAAAAGAAAATTATAAGAAACTGATGGAGGAGATCTAAGTGGCTGATTACCATCGTCTTAAAAGGGATATTCAAAAACTCGAAGAATTATCAACTCAAGTAGAGGATTTTTTCCATATTTCTTTCCCCGTGGCAAAAGAAGACGATACAAAAGGAATGCACTATTTCAGGGAGGCCGTTGGAATATCAAATTTAGCCGATTCTATTTCAGAAGAACTTGAAAAAGCGGTTGATTTTTTAGATTTAAAAATGCGGAGGATGCTTCTCAAAATTGCTTTATGGGACATGGAGGGCGAAGACTTACCTCTCCAAATTGAGGAAATACAAAAAAGGATTAAGCATTTTAATAAACAAATTAAGCATTTAAAAGAGAAAAAAGAGGGCCACCCCGCTAAGAGATGACCCCAAATAAAAAGAATATTTATAATCCTAATGGGTCCGCCAACACATCGTGAGCTTTTTCCGACCCAACGATTGCTAACCCGGAAATAAGTATAATTCTGTAAATGTCGGCAAGTGAAGAATAAGTAATAGCCCCGCAATAAATACCTACTCCCGTAACAATCAACCCAACAATAAATGCCATATTTTTAGGATTTTGCTTCACAAAGAATTTTTTAACAAAATAGCATTTGCGCAAAAGCTCAACCACCAACCAAGTGTAAGCGATGATGTATCCTAATTCCTTAATAAAAACTTCAACAGTCATCAGATATTCACCCCCTCTCAAAATCAATTCTACTCAAATATACAGCCAGCCCCTCTAAGTTCTCCTATTTACCTATGTTCAGCTATGGGTGAGAAAATAAACGTGGCTTAAAATGGCTCTCAGTAAGTCTCCCCAGCTCACTTGTTTCTTTTAATCGTAGCCTCGCAAAGCAAGGCGAAAATTACTGCTCAGATAAGAAAAAATATTCCTTTCCAATCCATAATAGACCTCCATTACTTTTTAATATTCCTGTGCACGGCGGCGAACAAATTTCCTTCCTCATCAGTTACTTTCAAATTCTTTCCTGTCAGCATTGATACAACATTCAAACTTTTCTGAAATTGCTCGTAAGCCAGGGCAACCATTTTTTCCCATATAACAGCTTGTAGGTTTTTATCACAGTCAGGAATTCCAAAGTGAGGACAGTTCACTTTACCGACCCAGCGTAATAATATATATAGCCAGCCCAGTTGTCATAGACAACAACGCCCCGATTATAATAGTAACCGCCCACGTTGGCTTCTTATCTGCTTCAAGTTTATATTCGAGGAGTTGATCTCTTAATGAGTTAATTGCTTTCCAAATATTCTCGAGCGAACCGTTTACGCTTTTTGCTAAATCTTCATGGTCTTTTTCAATAGTATCAGCCCGTTGCTTTAGGACAGCTATCTTTGAGTCTGCGTCCATCAAATTTCACCCATAACCTTCTTAGCGGTTTCAAATCTATCTTTGCCCGAAAGCTCAACCACAACTTTAAATTTTCCCTTGCATTTTGTAACAGCGTTCAATCCGATGGCATAAACTTTGTTAGAAGTGAAAGCGGGGAGGGAATTTACAATCAGAGGTATTCCCTTTTTCTCTGATAGATAACTGCCAATCCTTGCATCGACATCGTTATCCGTATATACACAACTTTCCATATCGACCTCCTGTTTATCTACACCAAAATAATTACAAATTCCCCTACAAATTGCTCCAGCACATCTATTTTGAAAATCGGTTTTGATAATTTCATCAAAATCATTTGAGTCCATAAAGCCCAGCTCAATTAAGGTAGCAGGCATTTTTGTTTTGGTTAAAACGGTAAACTTCTTCTGCTTAATCCCCCTGTCTTTTAATCCGCTCACTTTGACAACTTCAGAGTGAATAGCTTTAGCCAGTTTTGCCCCTTCGCTTGAGTTAGGGCAATGGAAAGTTTCCGTCCCTTCCCCTCCACCGGCGTTATGATGAACTGATACATAAATAGAACAGTTGTTCGCATTGGCTATATTGGCTTTTTGGTGAATTGAGCCAATACATTCGATATATATAATTCCTCTTTGGGCTAATTCTTGTTTTAAAAATTTAATGACAGCTCGGTTTAAATCAACTTCTTTAATTCCCTTGCTAACGCGAACCGCTCCGCTGTCTGAATTATGGTGGCCAGCGTCTATACCTATCATTATTTAGCCCTCTTCTCCTTCTTTTCATTTTTCAGTAATTCATTTTCAGCTTTTAATCTTTCTATTTCGAGTGCCATAACTTCTAATTGAATTTCATAAGTTGCTAATTTGTTCCCGAGACGTTGTACAAGTAAATTCACATCTACACCTTTTTCTTCGTGCATTTGTGTCCCCTTCCAATAGCCTTTCCGAATATTTTACCATCTATTCTCTTTTTAACCTTAACTTTTTTGCCCTTCTTATCAATTTCTTCAACTTCCTCTAAAGGACTTTCGACCAAATCGTAACTCCAAACATCTTCTTTTCCTTTTTCAATACCTACGATAAAGCAGGTTATTCCACCTTGTCCTTCAACCTCAAAAAAATCAGGAGTTTTATTGGTGCATTTCCCGCCATTTACAAAAACGTCATATTCTCCAATAAAGGATTTAAACCGCTCACCTAATTCTATTTTTGAGGAACCATTGACTTTAACATAATCAAAAATCATCGGTCTAAACGAGCCAGGATTATTTACACCAAAGGAGTTGTCTGTTACTGCTCCATCAGGGTCAAGGCGTACTTTCGGAAGCGATGTCCAGGAGGCTTTTACCGCAGCCCCCACGGTTATATTTGCTGACCCTGCCGCAATATAAAAATAGCTTGAAGCACTATATTTAAATCGAGCAGCAGAACTATATGAATTAAAAATACCGTCGCCAAACCCGTGGATTGTACCTCCAATAGTTGCAGCATAAAGACCTGTTATATTTCCCACATACAAATGAGACCAATGATAGGTGTTTGCTCCCAAAGTGCCAACTAAATCACTAATTGGCTCCACGCCATTTGCGTATAATTTATTAGAACAAGATATAAAGTTGGCATAACAAACATTAGCAGTTAAATTCCCTGCAAATGTTCCTGTTGCTCCTGATAAAGCTCCCGAAAAAGTGCCCGTTGCTCCTGTTATTGACCCCGAAAAAGTCCCGCTGGTAAAATTAACAGCCCCAGCAGAGGATATTTTAATAGTAGCTGCTGCATAAGTGGCAAAAGCTCCCCACCACATATTACCTGAACTATCAACATGCCAGGCATTTGCACCAATGGTGATTGCTCCCAATGCCCCAGAGGCGGCTGATAGGTTCCCCGAAAAGACTAAATTAGTCCCATTCCAAGTAAGTTTATCCCCAGATGAGTTCCCTATTGAAAACTTAGTTGTTCCCGCATCATCTCCCAACCAAAAACCAACCCCGGCATCGTAACCGTTTTGCCCTTGCCGAATAAACCCCTGTGAACCTATAACAAGATTTTTAAGAGAACCCGAACCGGCAATTATATCAGAAGCATAATTTTGCAGAACCTCAATCGGCCCTAAAAAATCACTCATTATTTGACCTCCCTTAATATCAACTTAAAAGCGGTTTCTTCTATATCCGGTCGTCTTGTATCGGTTATAGTAGTTTCCCCGCATTGTTCAAAGACGGGTTTAATATTATAAACTGTGCCATCTGTGTCGGTAAAAGATAAAAATTCCTGTTTAGCGATTGAAGCCCAAAGATTATCGATTATAACTTCGCCTAATTCGGGACTTTTTGTCCGTCCATCTAATAAACAAGGGTGGTCGAAAGCGGCTACGAGAAGTTCAAAGTCATACGTATATTCAGGGAGCGGCTCACAGGAATAAAAAGCGGAAAGAACAGTAGGAGTAGTTGAACCATCTCCCGCGAGAGTTGTTTTTATTTGTATTTCTTTTGCCTTCACATTAGAAGATACTATCGCCCACTCTTTTGATTTATCCCCGTCTGTGGAAGATGTCCCCGCTTCGACCCAATTAGCCCCTCTGTCTATTGAATATTCTACCTTTACTGTTTCGGCAGCTGCCAGAGTTTTGTGGGTTACCCCTATCCTTTGGTATAATTTAGTAATATTTGGTATCCCGTAAGCGTCTAAAGATTGGATAACATATCCAGTAGTGTTATATGTCGTTCCTTCTTTATAAACTCCTTGTCCTTTAACAGTAAAATATTTTTTATTTTTATAAACGGCAATATCTCTTACCTGGTTGGCTTCTGCTGATATAAGGGTGATAAAAACATCTTTAGATATGCCACCGAGAGCAAGGTTATAGCAACCCAAGCCTGTCAGATGGTTATAATTAAAATATACTTTATCTTTGCTATCAGCCATTGTTTCAATTTGGTATGGTCTATTTGCTGTTTCTTCCCCAATCTCAAAACCAAAACCGACTGTTCCGCTATTTATAAAATATGAAACTCCTATTTTGCTGCCTGTTGCCGGGGCTGATTGGTATCCATAAACCCAAAGTAAACCCTGGCAAAAATTGCAACCCAATCCGATAAAGCTCGATGGCAATTCTGTTACCTCGCTTGTCCCCGTGCCATCATAGACCCATACTTTTGTTACGTTCCCATTGTGCCCACAGAAATAAATATTACCACCAAACATAGTCCCTTCGGCGGTAAGCCCTGTAAGCGTCCACCCTGTCGAAGCGTCAAATATTTCAACCGAAGCAGCAGCAGCCAATACTTGATAAAGTTTAGTCGCAGTTATACCGTAAAGGGTTTTGTTGTGATAAAGTATTTTTTGTAGTCCCGTTAGGTCAGACCAATGAGCCCAGATTGAAGTGTCGCCTCTATGCACACCTTCGGTGCTGGAAATATTCGCGTACATATATTGCCCATCACAGGCAAAGTCAATAATCTCACTTGTTGTTGCCCCGGAAGCTATCGCCGCTGACATAGTTGTTCCATCATAGTAATAGACATTTGTTCCTTGAGCTGTCCAAAGATAACTCAATCCAACGCCCAATGCGTCATAATCCGTGTTGGCGGTTGCTTGAATTTTAGAGGTAGGCGGAAGTAATTTAATTTCTCCCCGCTCTGATATATCTATTGCTGATGAGTCTTTAAACCTACTCGGTAAAGAAAATTCTTTATCGTGGTAATCCTGGTCAAAACCCAAAGACCAGTCATCATATACCCTTCTCCAAGCATTAGAAAAATCTTGTTCTCCCCTGGTAGCTTGCATAGCAATCCGTTCAGCCAGTTGTCTTGTCGGGTATTTTTTGCGGGCGGATATTTTATTAAGGAGCATATAATAATTGCCATCTAATTTAATTGAGTGGGTTTTACCTACCGTTCCCATTAAATTCTCCTTCTGTATGCATAAAGTTTATTCAAGCCGAGCATAGCCCTTTCTTCATCAAACATTAGCTTCCAGTTGTAACCCGCTTTAGCCGAAGCCCCGATGGGATTAGCTTTTTCATCTAAATTGGCAGGGGCTTTATCATATCTTGCCCTGTTGCTCTCATCAGATAAAGAGAGTTTCCAGCAAGCATAATAAACAGGTAGTTCTTGAGCGTCTGTGGGTAAGTCGGTTTCGCTGGCATCGGCGATTAGTTTAGTGAAAGTCGCGGCGTATCTTAGACCCATTTTAACGGGTGAGCTTATGCCTCCGGTAAATCTAATCCCCTCACTTCCCGAACCATAAAAGTTTTTCATTATTCTGTAACTATCGCAAGGGGTCATTAAAGAATAACCCGTATCGGATAAAGATAAATCTAAAAACTTTTTGCAATCGGTTGGCAGGGGATAGGTGTAAACCCTGTCCGAATAAACTTGTTTTAAAGAGTCAACCGTTATAAAAGAATTTGACGAGGCGGTATAAGAAAATTCTATCTTAGTTATATTCGCCCAATTAGGGGAAAGTGTCGCGGTAAAATCTTTCCTGTCTACTTTCAAATGAGTGTAACCGTCAGATATAGAAAACCCCGCATAGGTATAATAATTTGTGTCATCTGTATAAAGTCTTAAATGGAAAGCTGTTTTTTTGGAAGCGTCATCACAGAATAACCAGAACTTAAACTTATCGTCATCTCGCCCTGCTAAATTCTCTGCTGTCGAAGGAGTTAAAACAGAAGTAACCGCTGTGCCTGCCGAGGTAATTCTCCTGCCTTGTGTCCCTGTCTTGTAAAAAACAACATCAGCCGCGCCGCCTACCCAACTTTCCCCTGTTTCAAAATTACAAACAACATCGGAATTCGCAGCCAAAGTATAATCATCTAATTTAGCTTGCCAAAGTTCCTGTGTTATCGCTTCATTGATAGCTTGTTCAATATCAATGGCAAAATAGTGGGGATTAAGGATTATGCTTGAATTGATTAGATGGGTGGCGGCGGTAGCCCCCATATATCCCCTTATTACCGTTACCGTTGTGGTGGTGGGGGTAGCCGATACCCTCATCAATTCGCTATCTATTTCAATAATATCGTTTGCCGAATATTTAGTATAATCGGTAGCCGTAAAAGTGGTAGCGGCAACATCGGTAATTGCAGTTCCCAAAATATCAATATCGTTAAAATCTTTTAAATTCCTTCTCACCTTATTTTTGTATTGTAAAAGTGTATTCGCCATTTAAACCCTCCTAATTACCAATATTTACGTTCCCATACCCATCATCATAAGTTTTGGTTGTCCTGTTGCTTCCTCGCCTCCAGCCAAACTAAATGCTGGTTCTGGAGGAACATACTTGCCTACAAATATCCAATCCAACTTTATACTTGTAGTATTGCCAGCAGTGGCGTAAGCCCTGAAGTAAAGAGGGGCAGCAACCGATGGAACATTAGTCGTTATTTCTTGCGGCACTGAGTCATTCACCGAGAACTTTGCTGAATTTATATCTTTCCATAATCTCTCAAAAATACCCCAAGTTGTGAAAAGACTTACATTGCTCCCAATCACAGAGGCTGCTCCTGCCCTGTGAACGCTATAATCCCAAACAGTAAGATCATATTGATAAATTCTAACTACATTTGTCCAAGCATTGTCGGTTCTAACTCCTGCTTCGGAGTCATGGTCGACGGAAGAAGATGCCTGAGGGTGCTGTTCTTTTGAGCGGATTCTAATTGCGGGACCAAAAGTGCCAGCGGGCGTAGAAAACACAAACACGTCAGCACCTGTCTTGGTTAGAGTAACAACACTATCTGCGACAGAACAATCTGCTATAGCTCCACTCCACTTGCCTGTGTCTATACTACTCCCAAGAAAGTCGTCAAAGAAAACAAAAGTGTTTACCCCGTTAGAAACAGAACTATCAGCTGATTTACCATAGTAAATATAGGTATCAACGTTTGCCCCCAAATCATCAGCGACCTTAACCCAAACCTTAGCAAGACGATTTGGAGTAGTGCCTGTTATTTCCTCTACCCAAAAATCAAGAAGCGTGGTTTCATCATTATCAGTAAGCCGAATATCGGTGGGAAAGTTCTGACAATGGCTTTCTAAGTCAAAATTCTCACCAACAGCACCAGAGCTTTCACCAACTAATAATAATTGTTGATAGTTAGTTCCAGCACCAGTTCCAGCTGCTATTGTTATTTTTTTACGATAGGCATATCCTTCTAACCAAGCCATCTATAAACATCCTTTATGTTTAGTATTTATACAACAAAGCCAATGCTTACTTGTATAAAAGGTTAATTATTATCTCATTTAACGCTACTGCTCCCACATCGCTATCTGCTGCTCCCACCGTAGTTGCATAGCCAATGCCACTCGCAAAAGGAATACCTAAAGAGAATTCAACATTAGTTCCTGCACCAGCAATAGCCCCAGGAATAGCTAAGGTCATTACAGGAGTATCTGTTCCAACAGTAGGAGCAGTCGCCTTGTTATAAAGTTTTACGTATCTAACTGCGGCATTGGTGTTAGTAATATACCAGCCATAAACTTGCCCAGCACTTGCTTTAGCTACTGTGGCGTTGGTGGTGGCAGCCGAAAGCAGACGGCTAATCAAACAACCGCCCGAAGTCCCAGGTGCAGGCGTTACCGCCCCCGATACAGGTTGCGTAGCTTGATAAAACGTCCCTGTTACAGCTGTTGTGGGGGCGGATAATACATCAACCTGAATATTCCCATCAGCATCAACTTTAATTACTTGATAATTAGTCCCATCTGTTCCTAAAACAAGGTTCCCTTTTTTGGCTACACCAACAGCTTCGGCATCAGGATATTGCTCCCCCGCCCCTCCACCAGAAAGCACATCAACCTGTAAATGACCATCGCTATCGGCTATTGGCTGGACAGGTGTTCCCGTTCCATCTTTAGCGGTGTTTGTCCAACCCGCCACGCTATCATTGGCTTTGTCCAATAGAACTTCATAGGTAGCCGTTGCGTTTATATCAACCAA
>NZ_JAUSCH010000032.1 GCF_030651595.1 Candidatus Oleimmundimicrobium sp.
ATAGATCAGCAGGTTGCGGCAACTGATCAGATCCAGTTTCGAGAAAGGTGGATCTCTTATCAGGTCCTGCTCGGAGAAGATCATCATATCACGGATTTTTTTATTGATCCGGTAGGTACTGCCATCAGGCCCGACATTAAAGAAGCGTGTCAGGCGATTCGGAGATATGTCGGTTGTAATGCTGTCCGGATAGAGACCAACCCGGGCAGTGGCGATGGCATTACTGTCGATGTCGGTGGCAAAGACCTGGACAGTGCATCCTGCCTTCTGATGTTCTCTGTATTCCTGGATCAACATGGCGATGGAATAGGCTTCCTCGCCGGTTGAGCAGCCTGGCACCCAGACACGGATAGTAGCATCTGCATTCTTGCCGGAGAAGAGATCAGGGATGATCCGCTCCTCAAGCACCTTAAAGGCTTCAGGGTCACGAAAGAAACTGGTCACACCAATTAAGAGGTCACGAAAGAGTGCTTCCACCTCCACCGGAGTCTGTTGAAGGTACTTAAGGTACCCATCTATCGTTTCGATCTGATGGATGGCCATCCTCCTCTCAATGCGACGATTGATGGTGCTCGGTTTATAATTGGAGAAGTCATGCCCCACCTGGGTGCGAAGCAGGATAAATATCTTCCTCAGTGCGTTCTCTACCGCAGGAACCGGGGCAGATTCAGCATTGGAAATGGGCTTTCTGAACGCATTGGAGGCATAGTCGATCAGCTTGGCGGGCATCTCAGCCGGTGGCAGCACAAAGTCCACAAGGCCGGTGGCGATGGCATTGCGTGGCATCCCATCATGCTCGGTGGTTTCGGGGGCCTGGGCCATGACCATACCACCTTCACCCTTGACTGCCCGGACACCCAGAGTACCATCGCTGCCGGTGCCAGAAAGCACGATTGCGATTGCATGGTCACGCTGATCTGTTGCGAGTGACCGGAAGAAGAAGTCGATCGGCAGCCGCTTGCCACGGGGCAGAGAGGGCTCCATCAGTTGGAGTGTGCCGTTTATAAAGGCCATATCGCGGTTTGGAGGGATGATATAGGCGCAGTTTTTTTGGACGACCATGCCATCCTCAACCTCAAAGACCTCCATGCGGGTGTAGCGCCTGATAAGGTCGGTGAGGATGCTTTTATGGTCAGGGGCCAGGTGCTGCACGAGCACAAAGGCCATATCAGGATCAGAATCAGCAGGCATACCTGAGAAGAAGGCCTCAAAAGCTGCCAGACCACCAGCAGAGGCGCCGATACCCACGATAGGGAAATGTGAATCTGTAGGATCAACCCTCTCTCTTACGACATGGGCAGTGAGATCACCTTCTGCTTCAGGGGATTTTCGTTGTATTTGTTTCTTTCGGGTCATATACACACTATTGAAGAGATTGATACAACCGGTACGCCGTACATGCGAGCATACCGCGATATCACTCTCCTCCCCCCTCTTATGGTCATGGGTTTGTACTCTGAGAGATTCGAAGATAACCTTCCTCTCATCTATCCTATCAGCATCCCTCCTCGCGGGAGACAGAGTTTTGGAGATTGCTGTACACGCTTTTGAAGGGTTCAATGATCGTGAAGATTATTTCGAGAGTGGACTTCTTACGTATGATTTTCTCGTAACCTTTACTATATTATTGTTTCGATATTCTCCAGTATACCTATAGTACCCGTAATTTCCCGTCCATTTAATTAAAGCTTTTTAACAAGTTATAATTAGTGAAGAGAGATATAAAAAGGGATCTATCTGAATTAACACAAGATTATCTTTCGGTCCAAACGGTGCGATACAAACCCTGCTGACCGTGTTCCAGAACAGGGTAATGCTTGACGAAGCTGAATAGAAACCGATGCCGGAAAGTATGGGTCGTCAGAAACGAACAGACCTTTCTTTACAAATAAATCGCAAGAAAGCACCTGACTTAAGTCATGGTGATGAATTGCTCTCTTTAGAATATAGAGCGCAAATGCCATTATATATTTATACATCATATATAAGTATAATAGAGTATAATCATTTTCAACTGCAGATACTATAAGTTCCAAATCAATTAAAAAATATATTGAGGCGCAATCCAAACTATGAGATACGTCACCAGATACCGTATATATCCCGATAAGGAGACAGAAAACCGTCTTTTTTCTGCATTTGATAAATGTACGTATGTTCGGAACTGGTGTTTAGATAATAATACATTTAGCGATTCAATTTTGCCGAAACTGAAACAGGAGCATCCAGAATTAAAAGAAGTGCACAGTAAAGTACTTCAGAATATTGCTCATCAAATTTCGTATAATTTAAAAGGTCTTGCTAAATTAAAGGAGAAGGGACGAAAAGTTGGAAAACTCCGTACCAAACGTGTCCATTCTATGATATATGAACAATCCGGTTTTAAAATTTTTGATGGAATGCTTTCGTTAAGCAAAATTGGTGAGATGCCAATTGTTCTATCCCGTCCAATTAGGGGTAAAATCAAACAGATTATTGTTAAACATAACAAAACCCATAAATGGTTTGTATCCATCGTTTCTGAAACATCAGATACTCCGGTCAAAACTACCGGGATACGATGTGTTGGTATCGACTTAAATTTGGATAATTTCTCTACGGATTCAGATGGAAAAGTTGTTGCAAACCCGCGCAAACTTCGTTCAAGTGAGAAACGGCTACGCCGCGCTCAAAGGAAGATGTCAAAGAAAGTCAAAAAAAGTAAGAACAGAAAAAAACAAAGATTCGTGTTAGCTAAATCACATGAACATGTAAAGAATCAGCGTGACGATTTCCTACATAAATGGAGTAGATACTATGTTGATAATTATGATCATATTGTAATGGAAGACCTGAATATTAAAAATATGGTTTCACACAATCTGCGTGGATTAAACAAATCCATCTATGATGCAGGATGGAGACGCGCCCGATATTTCATCACTTACAAGGCTGAAAGTGCTGGTAAGTATGTATATTTCGTCAATCCTGCATATACAAGTCAAGACTGTTTTAATTGTGGGAATCGTGTGAAAAAGACGCTGTCAGACCGTAACCACCACTGTCAGAAATGCGGATATTCAGTATCAAGAGATTTTAATGCATCTCAAAATATCTTAAAAGGAGTTTGTATAGGGTGGGACACACCCG
>NZ_JAUSCH010000033.1 GCF_030651595.1 Candidatus Oleimmundimicrobium sp.
ATTGCTCAACCTTTACATGATCGACGAGGGAATCGCCCATCCTGCGCCACAGGCGATTGGCATTGTGGACGACGTACTGACCGCTGGCACGCATTACCGCGCGATGTATACTGTGCTGGCAAACCGGTTTCCCGGCGTGCCGATCATCGGCCTGTTCGTGGCGCGCCGCGTCTTTCCCGACAATCCTTTGGACTTCGGGGACGTGTAACTCATGGACGAGATCGAGCCTGACGAATCCACACTGAGCATCCGTGATGCGCACCTGCAGCACCGACCTGCCGACACGTCGTCCATCGGGCATGAACTGGACGAGGTTCGCGCCTTTCTCGCGCTGTCGACGGTGAGGGGGGTTGGACAGAAAACGTTGTTCGCGCTTGCCGAAAAAGGCCGCTCGTTCCGTGAAGCTGTCGACAACGGGCCGGACGAGACGATTCCACGCGCCCCAGGTGATGACAAGCTTGTCAACGATCGACGCTGGTCAGCGATGCGCCTTCAAGCCATTGCTCAAGGCGATCGTCTCGCTGAGCGATTGGAAGCGCTCGGGGTTGCGCTGCTGTTCCGCCACTCGCCCGGCTTCCCACCGTGTCTGCTGGAGCTGGAGCGGCCGCCACATTGGCTGTTCGTTCAAGGCTCGATCAATCGGCTTAGCGAGCCATCGATCGCGATTGTCGGCACACGAAAGCCGAGCACAGACGGCCACTTCCTGGTGCACTATATCGGCGCTTGTTTGGCCGAGTGGGGTGCACCGACGGTCAGCGGCCTCGCCGCCGGCATTGATCAGCTTGCCCACGAACACTCGCTTCGTGCGGGAGTGCCCACCATCGCCGTTCTCGGCACCGGAGTGCTAGAGGACTATCCCAAGGGATCAGGTCGGATGCGCGACCACATCTTGGCTACCGGTGGTACAATTGTAAGCGAGTATCTCCCCACTACCTCGTACTCCGCCAATAACTTCGTGCAGCGCAACCGGCTTCAAGCTGCTCTCGGACGGATCCTCATTCCGGCCGAATGGCAGCGGCGTAGCGGCACGGCCCACACTGTGCGCTTTGCAACCGCGCTTCGCCGTCCCATCGCCTGCCTTCGCCTTCCTGACTGGCCGAGCAATCGCGTTGCCTTCGAGCCTGGCCTAGGCTTGCCTGGTGGCGAGATCTTCACCGTGCCGCGCGAGCAGCTGCGCTTCGACAGGTTCGTGCGCGCCGCAATCGGTATGCGGTTGCCCGCCCAGCCGGGCCAATTGTCGCTGTTCGAGGATCATTAGCCGTGCTCAAGGGTGCGATTTTCTCGTTGCAGGATGTGCTCGTGAAGCAGGGCATCATCGACGGCGCGCTGTTTGACGAAACCTTGCGATTACTCAGATATCTCAGAGGTGGCTCCGGGAATCTGAACAGCCGGGATAGGTGGATTTTCCGCGCAACAGCAGCATGATGCTGCAAGCGAGGAGAAGACCATGACAAGACGACCGCGCCGGAACCACAGCCCGG
>NZ_JAUSCH010000034.1 GCF_030651595.1 Candidatus Oleimmundimicrobium sp.
CCGACCCGGACGCCTTTCGCGCCGAGGCCGAGGCTATCATGGCCACCATGCGGCTGCGCCCCAGCCCGTATTTCGAGACCCCCGACACCGAGGCGCAGATCATGGGCGGGTTGTTCGAGCTGCATCTGCCGCGCGGCTGGCGGGTCTTCATGCGCCGCGGCGATCAGGTTCTGATCCTCACGCCCAGCGGCTTTGTTGCCCTGACAACCGGCGATCCGGCGCGTTTCGCGCTGGGGCTGGGCAATCATGAGGGCAGCCCGCCGATCACCGAGGGCAGCTTTCTGGGCCGGAGCGCGCGCATCGCCGAGGGCCGCGCCGCGCCGCAGGCGCTGGCCGGGGGCGGCGTGATCACTACCATCGCGCTGGACACCTGCCTTGCCAACGGCGATCCGATCGCGATTGCCATCGCCTCAAGTCGCGCCTGGCAAGGGGCCGAGGATTACACCGCCTTCATCGACGGTTTGCGCCTGAACCTGCCGCATGACGCCATCCCCTGCCGCCCGGCCCTGGGCGAGGCTGCAACGGCGACCGACCAGGCCACAGCCCCGCCGCCCGCTTCGCATGCCGCGCCTGCAATGTAACCAGACACATGGTTTGATCAGTCCGGGATAATCTTGGATCAATCGGGACGTGGCGGGATAGGTGCGGGTTATCAAGGGTTTAAACGGTGGTGGTTGGCGTGGTGGCGCGGCGGGGCGGTTTGCGCAATCGCGGGCGGTCGGGAAAAATAAGACACATGGATTGCACAATGGGCCGGTCGTTTGAGAGCGTTTGAAACAGCGTTTAAACCGGGGACCAGGGGCGGGCGGATGTTCAATGATGTACAGCGAGGTGCCGGTAGCGACCTTACGGAAAGCCACAGGAACCGTAAGGTGAGCGTGAGGTGCCAGCGTTCAGCTTACAGATCCGAACCTGAACGCCGCCACCGTGCATGGAGCTTGCGCGTTCAAGTTATGTAAGGTTCCGTTATAGAAAGAAATAATTGATCACGGCGGCTGACAGAAGCCGATTGAGCTTGAATGATTGACCGGCGTTTAAGTATGTGCGTGACGTCACGGGCGCACGATCATCAGGCCGTGCGCTGGTCGGTCTCGTCTTGTTTGCCGAACCGCGCTTCTTGCAGGTCTCTTTCCAGCTGATCGAGCGCCATCAACATAGCGCCGTGGCGCGCCTCTTGTCCTTCTGCCAGGGCGGTGATGCGGTTGTGCATCTCGATGCCAAGTTCCACCTCGCTCACCGTAGGTATCTGCCCGCCGACGCGCCTGTAAACTTGGCGGATGCCGTCTATTACGCGAGAAAACAACCACTTATCAAGCGGAGGCTCCGCAGGCGCAGGTCGCTGGTAGCCTTCACTTCCGCCGACGAGCTCATCCTCCCCCGTTGCGAGCCACTGTAGCGACACGCCCGCAGTGCGCGCCATTGCCATCAGGGCGCTGCGCGATGGGTCTGACTGACCCTGCGCATACTTATCAATGGCGCTCTTCGAGATGCCCGTCAGGGTCGCCATCTCTTTCCGCCCACCTACCACCGCGCAGACCTCCTTAACCCGAGAGCCGAAGGCGAGGTCTGGGGGCGTGTCGGGCTTCTCGTTCCGGTCAGAATTAACGTTCAAGAGCCTGACCCACTTTTTTGCTACATCCGATCTGGTCAGAGTTTCCGTAAACGTATGATTTTACGGCACAATCCCTAATGTAGAAGCAATATTTTGATATAACAAACTCTGACCGACGCTTTCTGGCTTGATTTGCGTATTTTTTTGCTTCAATGTATGTCCGTAAGGTCATTTTTTACACCGCGAGTTCTGCCCGCCCGGATGGCCGTCCGAAGGGGCAAGATGGAAGAGGAGCACAGGTTCATGGCGAAGCCTGCACGGATTGCCCGCAAGGCGCGCGGGTGGCACCCCGAAGAGATCAAGGCCGCGATCCGCATGCGCGGGTCGTCGATGGCCGAGCTCTCGCGCCAGCATGGCTACGGGATCAGCGCAGTCCGCCAGGTGCTGCGCCGCCCGTGGCCCGCGATCGAGCGGCTGGTGGCCGATCACCTGGGCGTCGAGCCGCAGGAAATCTGGCCCGACCGCTACGGCGAAGACGGGTTGCCGAACCGTCTGCTGTTCGGGCGGGTGAAGTTTAACCCGGAACGCACAGACTGTCAGCGTAAAAAAGCGGCGGGGGAATGAACATGGCCCCCGACAAGATCATGCACTTTCTGGGCGGTGCCGCGATTGCCGCGATGGTGGCGCTTGGTGCCACCTGGGCCGGGCTGCCCGCTACCACCGCGCTGATGTTGGCGGCGGCTGCCGCCGCGCTGGCCGGGGCCGCCAAGGAGGTGCTGGATGCGCTGGGGTTTGGCCGGGTCGAGTTTGCCGATTTTGCCTGGACCGTGGCCGGGGCGATCCCGGTCGGGGTGCTGTGGCTGGTGATGGGGTGAGGCGCGGCATGGCACATCCCGATTTCAGCACGATGACCCGCGCGGAACTGAGCGCATGGAAGATCGCGATCGACGCCAGCCTTGCCGCCGCAAAGGTGGCCGGTGGTGCCGATTTCAACGTCGCGTTTCTGGCCGATGACGAGGGCGTGTCGGTCACGTTCACTATCCCTTTGCCGCCCTCTCAATCCTGAAAGGAAGAGTAATGAACCGGATCAACAAGGGCCAGCTGGCCGAGATGATGGCTGACAGTGCCGGGATGACCAAGGCGGAGGCCGCGCGGGCGATCGACGCGCTTGCGCGCGCGGTTACCGCCGCCACGGATCAGGGCGACAGTGTCGTGCTGCAGGGGTTCGGCACCTTCGCGCCGCGCCACCGGGCCGCGCGGACGGGGCGCAACCCTGCCACCGGCGAGACCATCGAGATCGCGGCCAGCACCACGCTGGGCTTCAAGGCCGCCAAGCGCAAGGCGGATGCGTGATGGCCACGGGCAAGCGCATCCCGGCTGCAGAGATCCGGCGCGTCTGGCTGGATGAGCGGCTGACCACAGCGCAGGCCGCCGAGGCGGTCGGGCTGGCGCGGTCGAACCTGTGGCATCGCGCCAGGGCGCTGGGGCTGCCGCCACGCAAGAACGGGCGGCGCTTCGAGATCATGGACCTGCCGCGCTTCACGCGCATGTGGAAC
>NZ_JAUSCH010000035.1 GCF_030651595.1 Candidatus Oleimmundimicrobium sp.
TACATGTTTCACCAAGCGAAATTATTGTACCAAACTGAGGTAAGGGATAAGTAGTTTTACAATCAGGGTCAGGGTACGACGAACACCCCACAAATCTCTTTCCCGTCTTTTTGGACTTTATAATTCTGAGTTCACCCTTACTACAAGGACACTTGCCAATAATTCTGCTTTTCCTTATTCCGTTTCTTATACCCTCACCAATTTCAGCCTCTTTTTCCTCAAGAACCTTAACAATAGCTCGCAACACACCTCTTGATGCATCAACAATTGAACCTCTTTCCACTTTGCCATCGGCTATTAAATCCATATCCTTCTCCAACTGTGCAGTTAAAGCAGGATTTGTTATTGCTTCCGCATTTTTCTTTAAAGTGTCCGTAACGGCAATACCCACTTCCGTGGGAATTATAGGATCACTGTGAACATAACCTCTATTATAAAGACCTTGTATTATGGAATGCCTGGTTGATTTGGTCCCTAATCCCAACTTTTCCATCTCTTGAATTAAACGACCTTGACCATATCTTTGCGAAGGCTGAGTTTCCTTCGATTCTAAAATTGGCTTTTTGACTAAAACAGTATCCCCCTCACTTAAGTGAGGGATATCTTCATCTTTTTTTCTTCCGTAACTGTAAAATTTAAGCCACCCTTCATCAACAATACGCGAACCCTGTAAAAAGAAAGGCTCTGAGTGTTTAAGAGCAGGACATTCAATACTGATATCAATCCTTGCGCTTTCCATAGATGCCGGAGGAGCTAAAGTTGCTAAAAATCTTCTAACAACCAGTTGGTAAATCTTCCATTCCTGCGGCTTCAAATCCTCTTCATTTGCCACACCGGTCGGATGAATGGGAGGATGATCAGTAGTTTTTTTCTTTCCTCTTGTGGGGACAATTTTATCTTGAGCTAAAATTTGCGCAGCTAAGCCCCCCAATTGTTTGCTTTTTTTTAAATTAACTAAAATCTCTTTTAAATTAAGAGATGGAGGATAAACTGTATTGTCTACTCTTGGATAACTAATTAGTCCATCCATATATAAACCTTCGGCGATACGCATAGCATAAGACGCGCTCACGCCCAGCGACGAGGCAGTAGCCAAAAGACTTGTGGTGTTGAATGGCGCTGGTGGAGAAATTGATTTTTTTGTTCTCTTGGAACAAATCACTACTCCCTTTTTTCCAAGATTAGATACTATTTCATCTGCTTCTTTTTTATCCCAAAATTTATCGGTTTTGTGTTGAGCTATAAATTCCTGTTCGTCTTGCTCCGCCTTCAACAGCGCTTTAATTTGCCAATATGGCTTCGATATAAAAGATTTTCGCTCTTTTTCTCTGTCAACCAGAATTGCAAGCGTGGGACTTTGCACTCTCCCCGCGGATAAGAACTGCTTACCGAGTCTTTTTGAAGCAAGTGAAATAAAACGAGTTAGAGTAGCTCCCCAAATAAGGTCGATATCCTGTCTGGCTTCACCTGCTTTTGCAAGATTTGCATATATCTCTTCAAGGTTATCAAACGCTCTTTTGATTTCATCCTCAGTTAATGCAGAGAAACGAGCCCTTTTTATGGTGGCCTTGGAATTTACTTCTTTAGTTTTATTTACCGCGTCTACTCCGATAAGCTCACCTTCACGATCGAAGTCAGTAGCAACAATAATCTCCTTAGCACTTTTGGCTTGCTTTTGAAGAGCTTTAATAATCGATTTCTGAGATGGTATTTTAACTATCTTGGCATCAACAAGTTCAATTGGCTTTACCTTCTGCCAATTACTGTAATCTTCGGGAAAATCTACCTTTAAAATGTGTCCCTTAAGCCCAATGACGGAACATTCTTCCCCTTCTTTATCTTGAAAAGTATATATTGGAACACCAAACGACTTGCCCGTTGTAACTTTTCCACCAGACAAAATATGAGCTATTCTCTTAGCCGCATTATCTTTCTCACTTATTATAAGTTTTGCCATAATTACTTACTCTCCCGCTTTATAGGTCAATTAACGCGATATGTTAGCACAGTCTTGAATGAGTTGAAAGTGAAAGATAAAAATTGCTGCCGGCAGATGCCTGCCCGCCATTGGCGAGGCTGATAGCAGATAAATAAATGGAGAATGGAAATATAAAAACGATATAGAAAAATTTAAAATTGGAAACCATCCAATAAAAGATAAAATTCCCAGGTGTTTAACCAAAGAATTATCTTTTGGTTAAAGCTTTTTTAATTTTTAAATACCGTGCCTACCGGCAGGCACGGTATTTTTATATTTTATTTTTTAATTAAAAAGTTTGGCTAAAGACTCTCCGCCCGCCAACAGGGTAAACCAGTGGTTTATAGCACTAATAAAAAAAGCCCCGTTTCGGGGGCTTTTTAATTTCAACACCAGACTAATGAGCATTCCCTTATTTAAGGTGAGATTCCCATTCTTCTTTAAGTCCCGGAAACTTCTTCCAAAAAACCCAGTGCATCATAATTGGAAAACCTTCATGAACCGAAAGATAAACATGAATGGTTGTAAATATTACAAATATCCACATTCCAATATAGTGAAACACCCTCATCCAAGCCGCCGCAATGGCAACCCCGCCAAAGGGCCCGGCACACCAGCTAAGCAATTCTTCTCTCCACATGAGAGAAAAACCGGTAAAACCTTGGATCAACAAAAGAACCCAAAATACATCGTAAGTAATCTTTTGAAGAGAAGCATAAGTTGCTATATTTGGATAATCATCTTTCAAATGAGCATAATACATAAGAACAGCCGGCGTATTTTTGATATCTTTCCAACCAATAGCAAGATCTTTATAAGCCCCTTTATCGACGGTGAAGAAGCAGTAAATTATCCTCAAAATTAAATTTATTCCCACTATGTACATCAATACATAATGAATCCATTTCATGACATCCATGCCACCGTAAAAAAATGGAAAACGTATATAGAAACCCGAAATAGTTAAACCAATGATACAAATCAAATGAATAAAATGCGCCATTCTCCGCGGTTTCGCGGCATAATGAAGTTCAGCCACAATTTCACCTCCTGAATTTAATTAATGTTTATGGGCAAGCTTTTCCCCAGGCTTTCCTTTATATTCTCCTAAGACCGTCTTAATTTTAACATCATGTTTACCTAATATAAGATTAGCAAACTGTCCGGTTACCGCTACACGAAGAAAAAAATCAGCAATCCAAAAAACAGCTATCATAAGAAACCAAACACCAAAACCAATAATATCGGACCAAATATTAACTGTTTGAAGTAGCGTCAAAACTCTACACCTCCTTCTGTTAGATCTTCTTTTTTCTTCTTTTTTAATTTTTTGTACCACCACGCCAATACAATGCTAAATTCATACAACACAATCATTGGCGCTGCAAAAATGGCCATAGTTACAGGACTCCAATCGGGAGTCACAATTGCCGCAAATAACAATATAATTATATATGCTATTCGCCAATTTTTCCTCAATGATTTTGGCGAAACAATATTAAGCATCACCAAAACCAACACTAAAAACGGCGTTTCAAACGATATTCCAAAAGCTAATAAAAACAAGCTGGCATACGCTACATACTTGTCAACTGTTAAAATAGGGCTTATTTGCCCTTCCGCTTGGTTTAAAAGCCACTGCGTTCCAACCGGCATAATATATTTATACCCAAAAACCACGCCACATGCAAAAAGAATTACAAATAACAAAACCAATGGATATATCGTTTTCTTTTCGTTTTTCTTTAACGCGGGCGCTATAAAAGAAAACACTTGATATATAATTACGGGAAGAGCAACAAAAATTCCTGCAAAAATTGCAATTTTAAATTTAATCATGAAAGGATCCATAATATTTACAAATTTAAGGTCTATACTCCCTGCAGGTTTCTTTAAAATGTTTAAAATAGGGTAAGCATAATTAAAGCAAATTGCTGCTCCAATTAAAACTGTAATTGCAGAGATTATTATACTTCTCCGCAGTTCGTCAAGATGATCTAAAATGGATATTTTTTCGTCAACCACTAATTATTCCCCTCGGCAACTTTTTTCTCTTCGTTTTTATCTTGCGTCTCAACTTCTTTAACTTTTTCTTGTTTCTTGGCTTCCTTTTCTTTTTCTTTTTCTTCTTTTTCCGCTTCTTTAAATTCCATCCTCACTTGGTTCTCAATTTGCTGAGACGCCTTTCTAAATTCGCGAATAAATTTTCCGGCCGATTTACCAACTTCAGGTAGTTTTCTCGGCCCAAAAATAATAAGAGCTATTACCATTATGGTTAAAATCTCAGGCATTCCAAGACCAAACATCTAAAACACCTCCAGATAAAAAAAGTTAATACTTATAATATCTTTTAAAGTTTCCGTAAGCAATATTAATCTACAAGCTGCTAAAAACTATTTTTTATGTAGTCCCAAAGTTTTTTAAGATTTCAATCACTTCATTGTCGCTTACTTGCGAAAAATTTAAATAAAATTGGCCTACCGCATAGAAAAATTCGGGGGTATGAAGACAAATTAACTCATCAACCTCTTTTTTTAAGCGTTCATAAGTATCTTTGGACGAAACAGGAACAGCTAAAATCAGTTTTTTAGGCCTTTTCGATTGAACTTCTTTTATGGCCACAGAAGCCGTGTAGCCGGTCGCCAAACCATCATCTACCAAAATTACAACTTTATCTTTCAAATCTAAAGAAGGCCGGTTACTCAAATACTTATCCCGGCGTCTCTTGATTTCCAGTACCTGTTTTTCAATTTCTTCTTTAATATAATTATCCGAAACACGCAAACTATTTTTCAATTGCTCATTTATCATTACCGTATCTTTACTCGCCAACGCCCCTATCGCCAGCTCAGGGTTTCCGGGAGCGCCAATCTTTCGAGGAAGAACTAAGCCCATGGGTGCATTTAAAGCTTTTGCAACTTCTTTAGCGATTACAACCCCGCCACGAGGAATCCCCAACACAACAACATTTTTCCCTTTATAATCAACTAAAGATTTTGCCAGTTGCTTTCCCGCATCAACTCTATCAATAAACATGGATATCGCCCCATTTTAGTCAAGAGCAAGTTCAAATAAAAAATAAAATATAAAACTACCTGCCGGCAGGCACGGCATAGAAAAATTTAAAATGGAATAAAATTTTTAAAAGACTCCCTAAAAACTTTTTTAATTTTAAAATATCATTTTACATTCTTCATTCTCCATTTGTAAAGGTTACACACTTAGCAGACACTTTCCCCTATCTGCCATAAGCTATCTGCTCACATCTTTTAACTTTACCCTTATTTTTTACTCTCTGCTCTAACTATATTTATCCTGGGGGCTGAAAGCTAACCCACCCTTTTATCCTTCGTTTATAATACTTCTTCCGGGCTTACGATCTTCCCCACAACTGCAGATGCAGCCGCCACAGCTGGATTACACAAATAAACCTCGCTTTCAGGATGACCCATCCTGCCAACAAAATTCCTGTTAGTTGTAGCCAAAGCTCTTTCGCCCTTTGCAAGTACTCCCATATGTCCACCCAAACACGGTCCACATGTCGGAGTGCTCACAGCTGCTTCCGCATCAATAAAAATGTCTATTAACCCTTCATCCATTGCTTGTTTGTATATCTTTTGAGTCGCCGGAATAACTATAAGTCGAACATTTTTGCAAACTTTTTGGTCTTTTAAAATTTCCGCGGCAATGCGCAAATCCTCTATGCGTCCATTAGTACAAGAACCTATAACTACTTGGTCTATTTTGATATCCCCAACCTCACTTATTCCTTTAGTGTTGGAAGGCAGATGAGGGAATGCTACCTGTGGTTCTATGTCAGTTACGTTGAACTCATACATCTTTTCATACTCAGCGTCATCATCACTTTTATAAATCTTAAAATCACGTTTTGCGCGACTGCGAACATATTCCAAAGTAGTTTCGTCGGGCTCTATAATGCCATTTTTGCCGCCAGCTTCAATTGCCATATTGGCCATAGTAAGCCTGCCATCCATTGAAAGAGAGCTTATGGCTTCCCCTGTAAATTCCATAGATTTATAAAGCGCTCCATCAACACCAATCTTACCTATGGTATAAAGTATTAAATCTTTGCCACTTACCCACTTATTCAATTTACCTTTGTAAACAAACTTAATTGTCGAAGGAACTTTTAACCAAACTTCACCGGTTGCCATCCCCGCCGCTAAATCGGTACTTCCCACACCTGTAGAGAAAGCTCCGAGAGCACCGTAAGTACATGTGTGAGAATCTGCCCCAATTATGGCATCTCCAGGTAAAACCAGCCCAAGTTCGGGAAGAAGAGCATGTTCAATTCCCATGCGCCCAATCTCAAAATAATTGGTTATTTCCTGCTCTTTTGCAAAATCACGCATTATTTTTGCTTGCTCCGCAGATTTAATGTCCTTGTTGGGCGTATAATGATCCGGAACAAGCGCAACTTTATCATTATTAAAAACTTTTTTAACACCTATCTTATTAAACTCCCGAATTGCAATTGGAGCAGTTACGTCATTTCCTAAAACTAAATCCAGCTTTACATTGACAAGTTCGCCCGGTCTCACTCTTTCTTTACCTGCATGAGCAGCAAGTATTTTTTCAGTTATGGTCATTCCCATATTCTTGCCTCTTTCGTAGATTCTTTAATTTTCCCACAAATACAAAGAAACAGGCCTTGCGACCTGCAAAAACAGGATTCACAATTTTAATAAGTTTAACTTTGCATTTCTATCTGTAATTAAAATATACTTAATTATTTAGTTAAAGATTTGTTAATTGCATTTAAATATGCTCTGGCACTAGCTTCAATTATATCGGTGCTGACACCACGGCCAAGCACTTTCTTTCCTCCAATATCAAGTTGAATTGTTACATCACCTTGAGCATCCAAACCACCCGTTATGGAACTAACATTATAAAAAAGAAGTTTAGCGGAAACGCCCGTAACTTTGCTGATAGCATTACAAGCTGCATCAACCGGCCCATCACCCTCGACTGTCTTTTCAATAACCTTCCCATTTTTAACTAATCTCACCGTAGCGGTAGGAATTTCTTCTGTTCCACTACTAACATGTAATGACTTAAAGCTATAAATCTCAACAGTGGTTGTTCTTACTTCGTCGGCCATAATAGCCTCAAGGTCATCATTAATAATCTCGGCTTTTTTGTCAGCTAACTCTTTAAACCTAACAAAGACTTTTTCAAACTCTTCTTCATTAAGAATATAACCCATCTCTTTTAAGTGTTGTTTAAGAGCATGGCGGCCTGAAGTTTTTCCAAGAATTATCTTGCTTTCAGTAAGTCCTATTTTTTGAGGATTTATTATTTCGTAAGTAACCCTTTCTTTTAACACGCCATCAGTATGAATTCCGGAAGAATGCGCAAAAGCATTTGCCCCAACAATAGCTTTGTTAAATTGAACTTGGTACCCCGTCAACATACTAATCAAACGACTGGTCCTTGTAATTTCCTCAGTCTTTATATTTGTCTTTTTTCCCAAAGAACGGTAGCGAGTATCCAAAATCATCACTATTTCTTCAAGGGCAGCATTTCCGGCCCGTTCCCCTAAACCGTTTATCGTGCACTCCACTTGATTTGCCCCGTTTTCAACAGCAGCCAACGAATTTGCTACCGCGAGGCCAAGGTCGTTATGACAGTGAACGCTTAAAATTACGTTATTTAAACCAGGTACCGCTGTTTTAATCTCCTTAATCAACTTCCCAAACTCATTTGGAAGCGCGTAACCTACAGTATCAGGAATATTGATAACCGTTGCCCCATTTTCAAGTGCAACTTCTAATACTTTGCAAAGGAAATCAAAGTTAGAACGAGTTGCATCCTCGGGAGAAAACTCAACCTCCGGAGCATATTTTCTCGCTCTTTTGACAGCAGCTTCAGTCATCCTTAAAACCTCATCCCGCGTCTTTCGAAGTTTTCTTTCCATATGAATATCTGACGTCGCGATAAAAGTATGAATACAAGGATTTTGGGAATTCTTTATAGCTTCCCAAGCTCTGTCAATATCAGCATCCAACGCTCGAGCCAATGCAACGATTTTGGGCCCTTTCACTCTGTCAGCAATTGCTTTTACCGCTTCAAAGTCCCCTTGAGAAGTTATAGGAAACCCGGCTTCGATTGCATCAACGCCCAGCTTAACAAGTTGCTCAGCTATCTCAAGCTTCTGCTGTACATTTAAGCTTATACCAGGAGATTGCTCTCCATCTCTTAGTGTTGTATCAAAAATATAAACTCTTTCCAATATCTCTACCTCATATTATAAAGTTATAAACTTAGCCTTTGAAACTCCATTTATAGCTTTTATTTCCTCCAAAACTTTTTCCGGAATGGGTTCATCCACATTTAAAACACTAATCGCTTCTCCTCGTGCTTTTACCCGGCCAAACTGCATCCTGGCTATATTTATATTATAATTACCTAAAGTCATTCCAACTCTTCCTATCATTTTTGGCTTATCCTCGTTGTGAATTAAGAGCATATACTGTGAAGGAATCACGTCAATATCATAATCAAAAAGTTTAACTATTCGCATTTTGCCCGGACTTAGCAATGTTCCGGAAACAGTTAGAGAATCTTTCTTTAGTGTTATTAAATTCACATATTCACATGGTTTACTAGTACGACTCTCTTTAACAACAAGACCTCTCTCGTCAGCTAAAATAGAAGCATTTACATAAGTCACCGGTTCTTGAACAACCGACTCAAGAACACCTTTTAAAATAGCAACCGTGAGCAAGCCCACACTCTTTCCACCGGCAATGTCTCCTGAATATTCAATATCCAAAGAGCTTACCCGCTCATCGACAAGTTTGGCGAAAAATCTCCCTAAAATTTCCCCAAGCGGCAAAAAAGGTTTTAAAACCTCTACAATCTCGGGAGCAACTGCGGCAACATTTACAGCATTACTCACAAACTCGCCTTTAAGAGCTGCTACAACTTGTTCAGCAGTGATAGTTCCTGCCTTATCTTGAGCTTCTCGAGTAGATGCTGCAATATGTGGGGTAAGCACAACTTGCTCTAATTCAAAAAGCGGGCCACTAGTATAGGGTTCATTGCTATAAACATCTATTCCGGCACTTGCGACTTTCCCGCTCTTTATCGCATCCGCTAAAGCATCTTCATTAATTATACCACCCCGAGCAGTATTAATTATCCTTACTCCGTCCTTCATCTTGGAAAATTCTTTTTTGCCAATAAGATTCATCGTTTCTTTAGCTTTAGGTAAATGTATAGTTATAAAATCCGACTTTTTAAGCAAATCATCTAAACTATCAGCCACATCAATTCCCAGTTGTTTAAATCTTTCTTCAGAAACATAAGGATCATAAGCCAATGTCTTTATACCTAAACCATGCGCCCGCGAAGCTACAAGTGTTCCTATGCGGCCCAACCCGACAATTCCTAAAATCTTACCGTAAACTTCCGTTCCAACAAATTTTGATTTCTCCCACTTGCCGTTCTTCATCGACAAACATGCCTGTGGAATTAACCTGCATTGAGCCAAAAGAAGGCCAATTGCATGCTCAGCAACAGAAATTATGTTACTTTGAGGTGCATTAGCAACAATTATTCCCCTTTTCGTCGCGGCATTTAAATCAATATTATCGACACCAATACCTGCTCGGCCAATTACTTTTAAATTGCTTGCTTTAGAAATAACTTCATCATCAACTTGTGTCGCGCTTCGAACAATAAGTCCGTCATATTTATCAATTACTTTAAGCATTTCTTCTCGGGACATCTTCAGAGCAACATCGACTTCGAAACCAGCTTCTTTAAGTTTTTCTACACCAGCTTCAGCAATTTTCTCTTTGATTAAAACCTTCATTTACCACATCCCCTTTGTTGCTATGACCAAATAATTTAAACTTCTCTAAACGACTCTAAAAAGGGTTTTCCATAAACACTTTTTCGGCCGCCGATACCCCGGCACCAACTTCAAACGAATACCCTAATTCTTTAAGTGTCATTTCGAGCCCACTTAAAGTAACTAAGATATCAAATTTGTCGTAATAACCAAGATGACCCAATCTAAATATCTTCCCCGCAACTTTACTTTGGCCACCTGCAATTGTTATTCCAAATTTTTCCCGCATGATGTTAACAATTTTCTTTCCATCTATTCCTTCAGGAGCTTTAACCGCGGTTACGGCATTTGAAGTTTCATCACAAGCCCCAAAAAATTCAAGTCCTAAAGCTTTAACCCCTGCTCGCACTGCCTTCCCTAAAATTTTATGCCTTTCAATTATGTTTTCAAGGCCTTCTTCTTTTATCATTTTCAAGGCCTCTTTTAATCCCTTCATAAGAGTAACCGGAGGCGTAAAAGGATTTTGTGGATTATCTTTTTGTAAAGCAGTAAGTGATTTCTTGTAACTGAAATAAAATTTAGGGAGAGTTGATTTTTCTGCCATATCCCAAGCTTTTTTACTAATTGCGACAAATCCTAAACCCGGAGGTGCCATTAGGGCTTTTTGCGAACCACTTACAGCTACATCAACGTGCCAATTATCGGTCTTAAACTCCAAGGCTCCCAAGCCACTTACAGTATCAACAATAAAAGCAGCATCGGTATCTTTAACGACATCACCAATTGCCTTAATATCATTTACAACTCCGGTAGAAGTTTCGCTATGTGTCGCAAAAACACCTTTTATCTCCTTGTCTTCCTCAAGAGCTTTCGCAACATCTGAAGCTTTTGCTTTTTCTCCCCATTCATAAGCAAGATTGGTAACATTCAGTCCGTAAATTTCACAAATCTGAACAAACCTCATGCCAAAATTACCGATATTTACCACAAGCACTTTATCGCCGGGAGAAAATAGATTGGCAACAGCCGATTCCATTGCTCCCGTGCCGGATGAACTAAAAACAAGAACATCATTTTTTGTTTGAAAAACATACTTTAATCCATCTAAAACAGATACAAACACCTTTGAATATTCAGGAGCTCTGTGATGAATCATGGGCTGCGCCTGAGTTAATAAAACTTCGGCTGGTACCGGAGTTGGCCCTGGTGTCATTAAATACTTTTTTTGCATACTTTGTGCCTCCATTCACAATCTTTTAAATTAATTTATCTAAATACATTTAAAATAACTGTAAGATTTTTAGAAAAATTTTCTACTTATTTATCCAGCTCATCATGGAACGAAGTTTTTTACCTACTTGCTCAATAAGATGCTCTGCTTCTTTTTTTCTCACAGCGTTAAACATGGGTCTACCCGCTTGGTTTTCTAAAATCCATTCCCTTGCAAAATCCCCATTTTGAATCTTCTTTAAAGCGTTCTTCATAGCAGCGCGAGAACTTTCTCCGATTACCTCTTTCCCCACTGTTAAATCACCGTATTCAGCAGTATCGCTTATTGAATAACGCATGCCGCTTATTCCGTTCTCATACATTAAATCCACTATAAGTTTAAGCTCGTGCATACATTCAAAATAAGCAATTTCTGGTTGATAACCAGCTCCAACGAGAGTTTCAAAACCAGCTCTGACAAGTTCAGTTGTTCCACCACATAAAACGCACTGCTCTCCAAAGAGGTCTGTTTCAGTCTCTTCTTTAAACGTGGTTTCGATAACACCGGCTCTTGTAGCCCCTATTCCTTTTGCATAAGCCAAACTTAACTCTTTACCCTTACCGGAAAAATCTTGGTAAATAGCAATTAGCGCTGGAGTACCGTTGCCTTCCTGATAAGTTCTTCTAACTAAATGACCCGGCCCTTTTGGAGCAACCATAAGAACATCTATTTCCGGCTCCGGAATAATTTGGTAATAATGAATGTTGAAACCGTGGGCAAACATTAAAATATTTCCTTTTTGTAAATTGCCACGAATTTCAGAATAGTAGATCTCTTTTTGCACTTGATCAGGAACAAGCATCATAATTATGTCAGCCATTTTAGCTGCTTCTGCCGTTTCGTATACTGGAAGACCGGCCTCCTCAGCTATCTTTCTGGATTTGCTATCCTTTTTCAACCCCACAACAACATCTAAACCGCTGTCATGAAGATTTAGAGCGTGAGCATGTCCTTGGCTGCCAAATCCTATAATCGCAATTTTTTTCCCTTTCAACAATCCTAAATCCGCATCTTTGTCATAATACATCTTCGCCATAAAAATCCTCCTCAATCAGTCGTTAGTCCGTAGTTTATTAGTCGGTAGTTTAAGTACTTTAGTGCTTGCCCAAGAATTGTTAATTTTATCTGCTCACTGACCAGGCAGAAGCGCTCCTCGCTCCCGACCTGCTTGCCGGCAGGCACGGCTACCAACTCCTCACTATTGATTGTAAGCCAATTACCCGCTTTTTAAGCCTCTCGTTAAAGCTATCTTGCCTGTCCGTACCAATTCTTTTATCCCATATGGACGAAGCATTTCTTCAATTGCATGAACTTTATTGGTATTGCCGGTAACTTCAATTGTTAAAGTATTTTTGGCTACATCAACAATATTCGCCCTGAAAATATCAACTATCTCTATTATTTGAGCACGCGTTGAAGAGGGAGCATTCACTTTTATCAAAACCAACTCCCTTTCAACAGTCTCTTTTGGATCTAAATCATTTATCTTAAGAACATTTATGAGTTTATGCAATTGTTTTGTCACTTGTTCCAAAGAGTGTGTCTCTCCGTCAACTACGATAGTCATTCGCGAATATTTAGGGTCCTCGGTAGTGCCAACTGCAAGACTATCAATATTGAAACTTCTGCGGCTAAACAACCCCGCAACACGAGCCAACACACCTGGTTCGTTGTCTACTAAAACCGATAAAGTGTGTTTCACTCGATTTCACCCCCTATCATCTCACTAATAGAAGCACCAGCCGGAACCATCGGAAACACATTTTCTTCTCTTTCTACAAGAAAATCAACCACTACAGTTTCAGGAGAATTAATTGCCTTTTTAATAGCGGACTCAACCTGATTTGCTTTAGTAACCCGCAATCCTTTGGCCCCATATGCCTCCGCTAATTTCACAAAATCTGGAATTCCCACCCCAAGATCTGTCTGTGAATATCTGTGATGATAAAAAAGTTCCTGCCATTGCCTAACCATTCCTAAATAACCATTATTTAGAATAAATATGTTGATTGGTAACTTATTTACAACGGCTGTCGCAAGTTCTTGAGAAACCATTTGTATACTCCCGTCTCCGGCAATATCGATAACAACTTCATTAGGCCTTCCAATTTGAGCCCCAATTGAAGCAGGAAAACCAAACCCCATGGTTCCTAATCCGCCTGAAGAGATAAAAGATCTGGGTTTGACGCACTTATAAAACTGAGCAGCCCACATCTGATTCTGGCCAACCTCAGTAGCAATAATAGCCTCACCTTTAGTTATTTCATAAGTTTTCTCCACAACAAGTTCAGGCCTGAGTTTCCCGTCTTTTTTATAAGTGAAAGGGTATTGTTTCTTCCAATTATTAATCTGTTCTTGCCAAGCCCCAATATCTTTAGCCCCTTTCAACTTCACTTTCTTAATCTCAGTTATCAGTTGTTTAAGAACCGTTTTTGCGTCACCGACTATCGGTATTTTTGCTTTAATGTTTTTACTTATCTCCGCCGGGTCAATATCTATATGAATTACCGAAGCGTTTGGAGCAAATGTTGATAGTTTTCCGGTAACCCTATCATCAAATCTCATCCCAATAGCCATGATAAGGTCACACTCAGTTAGAGCATAGTTAGCACATCTTGCTCCATGCATGCCTGGCATACCAATATAGAGGTCATCAGTTTCAGGATAAGCCCCCTTGCCCATTAAAGTAGTTGTTATTGGAATCCTTGTTAATTTCACCAATTCTTGAAGCTCGCCCCAAGCATTAGACCGTAAAATACCACCGCCAGCTATAATCAAAGGACGCTCCGCGTGACAAATTTCTTTTGCCGCCTGCATTATTTGACGGGTGTGTCCTTTAATAGTTGGCTTATAACCAGCAAGATCAAATTGAGTAAGTTTTTTATAAGCACACCGCGCATTGGAAACATCAACAGGTATATCTATGAGCACAGGGCCAGGACGACCAGTAGAAGCAATGTAAAAAGCTTCCTTTATCACTAAGGATAAATCTTTTACGTCCTTAACCAAGTAGCTATGCTTAACTATGGGTAATGTTATTCCGGTTATATCGGCTTCCTGAAAAGCATCGGTTCCAATCATATTGGTTGCCACTTGGCCTGTTAAGGCCACCATTGGAATTGAATCCAAATAAGCATTGGCGATTCCGGTAACCAAGTTGGTAGCTCCCGGCCCCGAAGTAGCTAAACACACTCCAACTCTGCCCGTAGCTCTAGCATATCCATCTGCCGCGTGAGCAGCACATTGCTCGTGTCTTACTAAAATATGACGAATCTTAGAATCATAAAGAGCATCATAAATTGGAAGAAGAACTCCACCGGGATAACCGAATATAACTTCAACCCCTTCTTCCTCTAAACTTTTAATAACTATTTCGGCTCCTGTCATACTCACATTCTCACCTCTTTACTGGTTAATAACCAATTGCTTATAGTTTATAGTCAAATTAAAAAATAAAAAATAATTTTTTTGTCAACCGCTAGCCGGCACTTCTCTGCTCTAAATTCTGCAACTCCAATTCACTAAGTTTTCATACAACTCCGCAATGTTTCACTTCACTTTTTTAGCCATCTGCTATCTGCCCCGCCAGAGGCGGGCAGGCATCAGCACTTTCCACTCTTAACTATCTTTTAATAACTGCTCCCTTGCTAGCCGAAGACACCAACTTAGCGTATTGAGCCAAATACCCTTTAGTTACTTTCGGTAAAAGAGGAGACCAGCTCTTCATGCGCTTGTCTAATTCCTCATCACTCACCTCAAGATGAATTTTCCTATTTGGAATATCAATCTTTATTAAATCGCCTTCCTTAACCAAGGCGATAATTCCCCCTTCTTGAGCTTCAGGAGAAATGTGACCAATTGCCGCACCCCGGCTTCCACCCGAAAATCTACCATCAGTTATTAAGGCAACTTTACTATCCAAACCCATTCCCGCTATGGCTGATGTTGGCATGAGCATTTCTTTCATACCGGGGCCACCTTTTGGCCCCTCATAGCGAATAACAATTACGTCTCCTTCGTTAATCTTTCCACCCAGGATGGCCTCTACTACCGCTTCTTCAGAATCAAAAACCCGAGCCGGGCCCTCATGCTTCAACATTTCAGAAACCACAGCGGACTGCTTAACTACAGCGCCCTCTGGAGCAATGTTCCCCCAGAGGATAGCAAGACCTCCTGTTTCTGAATATGGATTATCAATTGACCTAATTACATCCGTATTGAAATTAGAAGCCACCGCTATGTTTTCGCCAACCGTCTTGCTCGTAACAGTCAAAGCTTCGAGATTCAACAGATTTTTCTTCTTAAGTTCAGACATAACAGCAGAAACTCCACCCGCTTCGTATAAATCCTGCATATGATGTGGCCCCGATGGGCTTATTTTACAAAGATTAGGAGTTTTTGCGCTTATCTCATTAATCATTTCAAGGTTTATATCAACCTCCACCTCTCCGGCAATAGCAGGCAGATGAAGAACCGTATTTGTGGAACACCCAAGAGCCATATCAACAGTTAAAGCATTTTGAAAAGCAGTCGAGGTCATAATATCTCTTGGTTTTATGTTTTTTTCGAGAAGCAACATAACAGCCATTCCGGCCTTCTTGGCCAGCCTAATTCTTTCAGCATAAACGGCAGGAATCGTTCCGTTACCCGGAAGTCCCATGCCAATTACTTCAGTTAAACAGTTCATGGAATTTGCTGTAAACATTCCAGAGCAAGAACCACATCCCGGGCAAGCATGCTCTTCAATCTGAGCCAAATCTTTTTCATCAATTTTACCAGATTGAAAAGCCCCAACTCCTTCAAAGACGGAGATAAGGTCTATATCTTTACCTTTATATTTTCCCGCAAGCATTGGGCCACCACTTACAACAACGGTAGGAATGTTGATTCTCGCGGCTGCCATAAGCATACCGGGAACAATTTTGTCGCAATTAGGAATCATAACCATTGCATCAAACGCGTGGGCCTGGACCATAAGCTCTATTGAATCCGCAATTATCTCTCTGCTGGGAAGAGAATACTTCATCCCCGCGTGATTCATCGCAATGCCGTCACAAATGCCAATTACCGAAAACTCAATAGGGGTTCCTCCCGCCATACGAACACCAGCCTTAGCGGCATCAGCAATTTTATCCAAATTGATATGACCGGGAACTATCTCATTATATGAATTGACGATAGCAATCAACGGACGATTTATTTCCTCATCAGTAAGACCATCGGCTTTTAAAAGAGATCTGTGCGGGGCCTTAGCTAAACCTTTTTTAGCCATATCGCTTTTCAATCTCGTTCCCTCCCTTAAATCTTCTGACTTTTAGTTATTAAACAAATATTTTACTATAAAAAGAAAATGGTGTGAAGGAAATTTCCTGTTAATAAAGAAGATTTAAGAAAAATTCTAATTGGAATTTTCTTAAGAAGGTTAGTAAAAAGAGTCGCTCGTTTGAGCGGCTCTTTAAAAAAAGTCATTAACTCTATAAAAACCCTTACTTCTAACCGACAATTTTCTCAATTATCGCGTTAGCCATTTCGGAAGTGCCGGCGGTTCCGCCAAGATCATAGGTGACATTCTTTTTCTCTTTGATAACCGCGGCTGTGGCATTAAAAACTTTATCCGCGGCTTCTTTTTCTCCTATGTGTTTTAACATAAGAACACTGGAAAGGATTATTGCGGTGGGATTTACCTTATTCTGCCCGGCATATTTTGGAGCACTCCCGTGAACAGGTTCAAATACCGCACATTCATCTCCAATATTTGCTCCCGGAGCTACCCCTAATCCTCCAACAAGCCCGGCGCACAAATCAGAAATAATATCGCCGTAAAGATTGGGGCAAACCAAAATGTCATAAAGCTCGGGTTTTTGCACCAACTGCATACACATATTGTCAACTATTCTATCTTCAAACTCAATTTGAGGATAACTCTCAGCTATTTTTTTAACACTTTCTAAAAATAAACCATCGCTAAATTTCATGATATTGGCCTTATGAACAGCCGTAACTTTTTTCCTGTTTTCTCTTACGGCATAATTGAAAGCAAACTTGGCAATTCGCTCTGAGGCTCCGCGGGTGATTACTTTTATACTTTCCGCGGTATCTTTATCTATCATCCGTTCGATACCCGCATATAAATCTTCTGTGTTCTCTCGAACAATAACCAAATCGATATTCTCAAAACGAGTTTTAACTCCCTCAAGAGAAAAAACAGGTCTTAAGCAAGTGTATAGATCAAGCTCCTTTCGAAGAGCAACGTTCACGCTTCGGAAACCCGTACCAACCGGCGTTGTAACCGGCCCTTTTATAGCCACCTTGTTTCTCCGAACAGACTTTAAAACATACTCGGGCAAAGGCGTGCCATATTTCTCCACAACATCGGCGCCGGCCTCTACTTTCTCCCATTCAATCTCAACACTGGTAGACTCAACAACCCGACGCATTGCCTCAGATATTTCAGGACCAATTCCATCTCCGGGAATAAGTGTTATTTTGTGCATTAAAACCTCCATAAGTCGGTAGTCTCTTAGTCGAGAGTCGGTAGTGAGTTTATTAACCCGCTTACCATCTTCGACAATTCAACACACTCTTGTTTTAATTTCTCATGTCGTTTTAAATCTATGTAATCCTGTCTAAAAGAAAGTTCGAGTAAGGGAACACACTCGTGAATAGATGCCCGTGCCATCCTATAAAATTGTCTTCTTTCAGGATTATTATATCTTCCCGTTCCTTCTGCAATATTTAAAGAAATTGACAATGAAGCTCTTCTTAATTGGCTTACGATACCAAACTGCTCGTTTTTAGGAAAATTCTTAGTTATCTCATAAACAATATTTGCAAAATCAACAGCCCGTTGATACACTTCTAATTTTTCAAAATCAAAGTTTGCCTTTTTATTTTTCAAACCTACTCCTGAGATTTTATCTTAACTCCCGACTATCAACTAACAAATTAATCCAGCTTAAAATCTCCGTGCTTCTTGAAATGCTTAACTAACCCACCATCCTCCAAGATATTAAGCATCGCTTTAGACAAAGGTGGAGTTTCAATATCTATATTTTTTGTTAGATTTTTAATCTTTCCAGCTTCAATATCAATCTCAAGTTCATCCCCATCATCAATTTTAGTAGTGTCACAAATCAACACGGGCAAACCCACATTTATAGCATTTCGATAAAAAATCCTCGCAAAGGACTGGGCAAGAACCGCCCCCACACCCGCCAATTTGATAATAGTTGGAGCATGTTCACGTGATGAGCCTAGTCCGAAATTCTTCCCTGCTACGACAAAATCACCAGAATTAACCTTCTTTGCAAATTCGGGGTCCGCATCCTCCAAAACATGCTTAGCTAACTCCGGTAGGTTTGTCCTCAAATGAAACAACCTACCGGGAGCGATTAAGTCCGTGCTTATATCATCGCCAAATTTGTGAGATTTTCCTTTAAGCTTCATAAAACCTCCATAAGTCGGTAGTCTCTTAGTCGGGAGTCGGTAGCAAGTTCAAATTAAGAAATAAAATATAAAAATGAAAAATGACCTGCCTGCCGTGCCTGCCGGTAGGCACGGTATAGAAAAATTTAAAATTGAAAATCAAATAATAAAAGATAAAATTCTAAAGTGATTTCAGAAACTTTTTTAATTCTTAATTATCGTTTTTATTTCTTCATTCTCCATTTTTCATTAACCTTACCCTTTACCTTTTTATCAATCTCTACCCAATCTCTCTACTTAATTTTTACTGAGTGCTAATATTGAAATTAATGATGACTGATTGAAATTTGCTGTAATACAATTGTAACTTATGGTGATTCATTGTAATTAATAGTAATTTGTTGTAATTACCACTTAATTTCTATTTAATCTCCATCAATTTCTACTTTCTTACCCTTTACCCTTCTTATTGCTAAACATACTTCCTCGGGTCTGTAATCTTCCCTTCAATTGCAGATGCCGCAGCGGTAGCCGGAGAAGCCAAATAAATAAAACCTTCTGTATTACCCATTCTACCCTTAAAGTTTCTATTCTGCGTAGCCAAACAAACCTCACCATCACCAAGTATCCCGTGATGAACGCCAACACAAGCGCCACAACCGGGATTCATAACCGCGGCCCCTGCTTCAACAAATACCTTGAGCAAACCCTCTTCCATCGCCTTTAGATAAATTTCACGAGAAGCGGGGCACACCAAAAGCCGGGTATCGGGATGGCGTTTCTTGCCCTTTAAAATTTGAGCGGCAATCCGTAAATCTTCCATCCTGCCATTTGTGCAGGTTCCAATGAAAACCTGGTCAACTTTAACCTCACCAGCTTCAGAAATTATTCTCGTATTATCTACCGTGTGAGGAAAAGATATGGTTGGCTCAAGCTTTGACACATCTATCTTGATAGTTTTTTCATAAATCGCATCATCGTCAGCCTTAATTTCTTTAAATTTGTTACCTCTGCCACGTTCCTTAAGATAAGCCTTCGTAATATCATCGGATGCGATTAAACCAACTTTCGCGCCTGCCTCAACGGCCATATTTGAAAGAACAAACCTTTCAAACATACTCATTTTTTTTATGGTTTCTCCGGTAAATTCAAGAGCTTTGTAAGTCGCGCCATCGGCGCCAATAAGGCCAATTATGTGCAAAATTAAGTCTTTGGCGTAAACCCCTTTGGGGAATTTGCCGTTTACCACAATTTTAAAAGTTTCAGGAACGCGAAACCACGTTTTACCCGAAGCAATTCCAATCGCGACATCAGTCGAGCCCATGCCGGTGGCAAAAGCCCCGAGCGCGCCCGAAGTACATGTATGAGAATCCGCGCCAATAACTACATCGCCCGGATTTACATAAGATTCAACTAAGATTTGATGACACACGCCATCCCCAACTTCAGAAAGTTTTGCTCCCGTCTTTTTCGCAAAATCACGAAGCATTTTATGAGCGTTGGAAAGTTCCTTGCGGGGACTGGGAGCAGCGTGGTCTATGAAAAGAATGGTTTTATCGGGATTTGCCGCCTTTTCCATATCCATCTTTTGCAGCTGCTGTACTGCCAAAGGCCCTGTCCCGTCCTGAACCATTGCCACATCAACCTCGATAATTACAATATCACCAGCGCAAACATCTTTTCCGCTTCTTTCTCCAAGTATCTTTTCAGCTAACGTTTTGCACATCTATTTCTTTTTCCCCTTCTTATAATCTTTGTAAATAAACACCAATTCTTTATCAAAAAGCGCTCTCTTTACCTCAACAGCTGTCTTTCTTACTTTGGCCAATATATCCTTAGCCTCTTCCTTATCAAGCTCTATACCATACTCGTGAAATTTTGAAACTATTGCATGAGTGCCGGAATGCTTGCCAATAACTATTTGGCGGTAAAGCCCAACTTCCTCAGGAGCAAACGCCTCATAAGTTTTTGGATGTTTTAAAACCCCGTCAGCATGAATTCCCGATTCATGAGCAAACATATTGGTTCCCACCACTGACTTCCAAACGGGAATTGTTCGCGCCGAAGCTTTGGCTACGTATTCGGAAATCTCCCTGAACCTCTTGGTTTTAAAATCTAAATCAACCCCACAAATACATTTTAAAGCCATTATAACTTCCTCAAGAGCCGCATTTCCAGCCCGTTCACCAAGGCCATTTATGGTCGTATTTATCCAGTTGGCTCCAGCTTTAACTCCTGCCAGCGCGTTCGCGGTTGCCATACCGAAATCATTATGAGTGTGCATCTCAATTTCAATATCCACTGCTTCTTTTAGTCTTTTTATAGCATCATAAATCCTAAACGGTTCCATAACTCCCAAAGTATCACAATATCTTAATCTGTCGGCCCCGTTTTCCTTGGCCACTTTTGCAAACTTAACTAAAAAATCAAAGTCCGCACGGGAAGCATCCTCAGCATTAACCGAGACATAAAGTCCGTTGCTTTTTGCAAAATCGACTGACTTTTTAACACTTTCAAGAACCCAATTTCTGTCCTTGCGAAGTTTGTACTCCATATGAATATCGGAGGCAGAGATAGAAAGCGCAACTGCGGGAACACCACAATCAAGCGAATGTTTAATGTCATCGATAACAGTCCTGTTCCACGCAAGAATACTCGCCCTTAAGCCCAAATTAACTATTTTTTTAATAGCTTCCTTCTCATCCCCGCCCATCGCGGGAACCCCGACCTCTATTTGATCAACACCAACCTCATCCAAAAGCTGGGCAATTTTAATTTTCTCGCGATTAGAAAAAACGACACCAGCCGTCTGCTCACCATCACGAAGTGTCGTGTCGTCTATTTTTACTTGTTTATTTAAGAAACCGTCATCTGCCACTTTCTTCCTCCTATAAAATAAATTTAATAAAATTATGCATCTTTAAAATTTTAATTTTAATCGAAATATTTTAAGACGACAAGAGATTAGACTCATTAGGGTTGTGCAAATAATTTTTATTCAAATCGTTTCAAATAAAAAACTACTAAAGTAAATCTTAATTAATGTCCCTGAGGAGCAGCCTTTTTCATCCTTCTTTTCCCGATATAAACCATCTGTTTTTGAACAACTAAAAAAATGCCCAAAGAAATAAAGAGATCACCTACACTAACAAGACTCATACCTAAAGGCAACAATGTAGGCACGGGAATGATATCGGCAAGAAATTTAAGTAGCGTTTCATTACCCATCGAAATGTGGATAAAATCAAATGATTGTTTTATTTTTAACGCAGCTTCCGGTGAGCCATACTTGGCTACAGTTTCCAGCGAAACGGGCATACCCCTGTTTAATGTTATAACCAAAAAATTTAACAAAATACCCAAACCCAGAACCGGAAAATATTTATTTTTAAGATTTAATATGATTCCTTCCATAAGTAATATATAGGAAAAAACCAAGATAAAAAAGGCAAAGTTTTTGCCAAGGTTAAAAACTGAAGCTATTTGAGGAAGAAAAAACTGCAAAAGAAAAGCCACTATAAATACCCAGGGAAGCCTAAAATTCCAATCCGCAAATCTTCTTAGGCTTCCCCCTCTTAACCATCCTATGAAAATTGATAAAATTAAAGTTTATAAAAGCATAGATTCATTTTAATGGGTAAAAGAGAAAGGGTAAAGAACATTCAGCATCCAGTCGTCAGCTGCCAGCCTCCAGCAAAACAAAATGAATAGAGAAATTATAGCGGAGAGCTTAGAGTATAGAGTGGAGAACAAAATAAGGGTAATGGGTAAGGTTAAAAGATGTGAGCAGCTTTCAGCTGCCAGGCACCAGGAAAATCAAAAAGAGCTTTGTTGTTAGGTTTATTTTTTAAAAACCCCGGTGGGTCGGACAAATCGAAACTTGAGGCCGCCCCGATGAAACGAGTGGAAGGCTGGAAAGCCCTCCAGAGGCGGGCAAGCGTACAAAGTGAGCGCCCGAGAATCTGTCTGAGCGCAAGCGAGTTATTCTCGGCCCGCCCGGAGCGAGTAAAGTCGCGGATACGGCCGAGTGTGGAGCATGTTCGACCCACAAAATAAAATCAATGGCTTCCTCCACCAACCAGCATCAAAAAAGCTCCGCGCATACGCGCGACATTCATTAAAACCCTTACAACTTTCGGGTCAAACAATAAACCACGATCTTTTTTTATCCTGTTAATTGCTTCGCGGGTGTTTAACCTCTCATCGGGTTCACGAGTTTGAGTTAGCTCATCATAATAACTGACAACGTTTATAATACGTGCAGCCAAAGGAACAAACTCACGAGATTTTGACCTTTTATTTTCACTCCGATATGGCACATGATGTTTCTTCACAATATCGGAACAACCCTTCAGATAATCCACTTGTTCGAGAATATCAGCACCTATTTTAGCATGCATTACCTCGCCTTCATTTTTGCTTGTTACTTTATCTAAGAGCGAGTCCAGCGACTCCTCATCAACTCCAATGCTCCCAATATCATGAAGAAGGGCCGCGTTATTGATAATTTCAAGATCTTTGCCCCGAATTCCCATCATCTTTGCCATATCAACCGAGATATCGGCTACCCTTTCAGCATGACCCCGCTTCAACGGGTCTTGAGCTTCAATGATAGATGCCAAAGCTTTAATTGTATTGTTATAAGTTTTTCTGATATCTAAAAATAGATTGAACGAATGACGCGTAACCAAAAGGGGTAAAAAGAAAAGCACGATGCTCCATATCCCCATGCTGTCATACATTAAAGCCATAAGAATACCAGTGGCAGACAAAGCAACATACATAGGACCCAAAAATTACAGCACACTAATTGAACCGCTAATAAAAGGC
>NZ_JAUSCH010000036.1 GCF_030651595.1 Candidatus Oleimmundimicrobium sp.
GTCAATATTTCCCGTATTTCATCAAGTTCATAACCGTCAAGGAATCTAAACACAGACGAAGTGAGGTACTCCTTATCAAGTTCAAACGTCAGCCATTTTCTGTTTAGGGATTCGGCGGCATAACCTGTAGTATTCGAGCCCCCGAATATGTCAAGCACAACATCCGTTTCATCAGTTAGCATTTTTATAAAAAACGAGGGAAGCTCCACGGGAAACCGCGCAGGGTGGCGAGTCATTTCCAGCTCTTTACACAGTCGCAGATAGTTTGAATTGCTATCCGTGTTTGGAATGGACAACAGGTTGGAAGGAATCGCTCCCCCATTGTCTATGCCAAATCCCGCGCTTATACTGTGACCGGAAGGACGTTTCTGGGGCTTATAAAAACTCTCAGGATCCTCAATAAGCTTTTTCATCCGGGCAGAATATGGCGATAATACTTTCCGTACGTCAGCCTTTGGGAACTCAGTTTTGCTGAACCACCATACGGTATTAACAGAATCCTTGGCTCTTATTTTCCGCTTATTGACCCATTCAATAGGCGATGGCAGCTTCGCGGGGTTAAACCAATAAAAATCTTCAGCCAAATGAAAGCCTATTTCATCACAAAAAGCTAACAAAACACGAAAGTTATATAATGACCGTGAAGGAATGCCTGCACGATATGCCCCTCCCAAGTCGAGAACTAAACTACCGGTTTGCTTTAGAACTCTGAAAATCTCTTTTCCAAACGGCATTATCCAATCGACATACTTTGTCTCTTCGACATTCCCATAGTTTTTTTGCCGCAGAAGTGAAAAAGGCGGCGATGTCATAACGAGATCAACACTGTTCGTCGCCAATTCAGTTAGAAGTTCAAGCGAATCGCCTACATAGGCTTCACCTTTTGAGGTTTTATAAAGAGGACTGGTTTTCATAATCAATATTCCTTCAAATCATATACCCAGCTTGCGAGAACTTGCCACAGAACACTCGCAGCAAAGTAGACTTCTGAGTCTGCATGGCAAATCGCTTCGACTTCAGCTTGAGCAAAATTTTCTTTACCATAGCCGATGATGTAGCTTATCCATCTCCGCAAGTTATCATCAGCACCGGCAATTATCTCGGACGGATCAAATTTACCCGATCGGGCAAGTACCCATGATATTCCATCTCGTTTAGTTGGTTCGATATTTTTTAGAAGCTCTACCAAATGCAACCTCTGCGGTTCGGCAATACCCAGCAGTGCTCGTGCGGCCTCAATTTTAATCTCTACGCTGCTTGAGTTAAAGGTATTAACAAGAGCCGTCGCAGAAGCTGGTGAAGCGAACCGGCCTAAAGCCCACGCCGCGCCTGCACGCAGTTCGCCGTCGCGGCGGCTGTCTTGAAGTACCTCAATCAATAAGTTTTGGCTTCGTTCCTGTAGTATTTCTGACGCAACAATGATTGTTTCAAGCTGTGTTTCAAGCGGTACAGCCATAACCGGGCTGCGAAGCTTGCTCTCTATGAACTGCCACGCATTTGGATCATTATATGCCGCAAGTGCTGCCGCCGCTTCAAGCTGAACATATATGTCTTCGTC
>NZ_JAUSCH010000037.1 GCF_030651595.1 Candidatus Oleimmundimicrobium sp.
CCAGAGTTTTGCCATCGGCATCAATTACGAACCAGTCGCGACGAACTTCTGCTGGTTTTGCACTTAAGGTTTTCATTCCGCGGGGTGCTCCTGAAAATATACGCATGCGGTCAAATAAAGAGGGAGAATGTTACGGATTCGAGCAAAGTATGTCAACTGCAATTAACTAAATATAAACAGCAGGATGCCACCAAGTGCTAAGCGGTAAATGACAAAAGGCCACATACCTATCCGTTCAAGTAATTTCAGAAACAAAAAGATACAAAGATATGCACTAATCGCAGAAAAAATAGCACCTGCAGTTAAAGCAAACCAATCCGTAGCTTGATCCGCTTCAATTAGTTTGATTGTTTCCAAACTACCGGCAAGAAAAATTACTGGTATTGATAATAAAAAGGAGAATCTGGCAGCGGCTTCCCGTGTCAAACCCAACATCAACGCTGCAGTCATAGTAACACCTGAGCGTGAAGTACCGGGAATTAATGCTAATGCCTGAACTACACCGATAATGAGAATATCTTTCCAGCTCATTTGTTGTTCAGTGCGATCTCGTTTGCCTTGCCAGTCTGCAAAGCCTAATAACAGGCCGAATATAATAGTAGTGGCGGCTATGACCAGCGGACTGCGTAGGAATAATTCTATGAAGTCGCCTAAAAACAATCCGGCAAGGCCAACCGGAATGGTGCCAAGAATTACGGCCCAGGCTAATTTACTTTCACCTACGGTTTGTCTTTGTTGCAGTGAGCGAAACCAGTCTGCGATAAGTTGTCTGATAGTGGCGCGAAAATAAAAAATGACCGCAGCCAATGTACCAACATGCACAGCAACGTCAAAAGCCAGTCCCTGATCTTCCCAACCGGCAATAATCGGTAGCAGTATTAAATGAGCGGAGCTTGAAATGGGCAGGAATTCAGTCAGGCCCTGTAACAGGGCAAGTGCAACAATTTGTATAATTTCCATATTTTTCTCGTTAACTGCCACTTCCGGCAAAAGGCTCACTATAAATGGGTCTTATAATAGCGGGCTTCGTGTTAAAATCTGCGATTAAATTCACTTCTCAATCAGGATTAGCTGACCCATTATGTCAACTCGTATAAGAGAAATCCCCTACAACTATACTTCTTTCTCAGATCGCGAAATCGTTATTCGATATCTGGGAGAACCGATGTGGGAAATTCTGCAACAGTTACGTGAACAACGCAAA
>NZ_JAUSCH010000038.1 GCF_030651595.1 Candidatus Oleimmundimicrobium sp.
TTTGCGTTGTTCACGTAACTGTTGCAGAATTTCCCACATCGGTTCTCCCAGATATCGAATAACGATTTCGCGATCTGAGAAAGAAGTATAGTTGTAGGGGATTTCTCTTATACGAGTTGACATAATGGGTCAGCTAATCCTAGTTTGAGAAGTTGTAATCAATCAGGAATTTTAACACGAAGCCGGATAATATAAGACCTATTAATGATGGGCCTTTTATTTAGCTCAGGTCGTTTACAGGAAAAATATGGAAATCGTACAAATCATCGCACTGGCCCTATTGCAAGGCCTGACTGAATTTCTGCCCATTTCAAGCTCCGCTCATTTAATACTGCTCCCCATTATTGCCGGCTGGGAAGATCAGGGGCTGGCTTTTGACGTCGCAGTACATGTTGGTACATTGGCGGCGGTCATTTTTTATTTTCGCGCCACTATCCGACAACTTATTGCAGACTGGTTTCGCTCACTGCAACAAAGACAAAATGTCGGTGAAAGTAAATTAGCCTGGGCCGTTATTATTGGCACCATCCCTGTAGGACTAGCCGGGTTGTTTTTAGGGGACTTCATCGAATTATTCTTACGCAGTCCGCTAGTCATTGCTGCCACCACCATAATATTCGGTCTGTTATTAGGCTTTGCAGACTGGAAAGGCAAACGTGATCGTAATGAACAGCAAATGGGCTGGAAAGATATTTTGATTATTGGCGTAGTGCAGGCTTTGGCATTAATTCCCGGTACTTCGCGTTCAGGTGTTACCATGACAGCAGCATTGATGTTAGGCTTAACTCGTCAAGCTGCTGCCAGATTCTCTTTTTTACTCTCTATACCCGTTATTTTTCTGGCAGGCAGCCTGGAAACACTCAAACTGGTTAAGGCCGATCAGGCAACTGACTGGTTTGCATTGTCAGCAGGTGCCATTTTTTCTGCGATTAGCGCATATATATGTATCTATTTGTTCCTGAAGTTACTGGAACGTATTGGCATGTGGCCCTTTGTCGTATACCGATTGTTACTGGGCGGCATTCTGCTGTTTGTATTTAGTTAATTGCAGTTGACATAGTTTGCTTGAATCCGTAACATTCTCCCTCTTTATTTGACCGCATGCGTATATTTTCAGGAGCACCCCGCGGAATGAAAACCTTAAGTGCAAAACCAGCAGAAGTTCGTCGCGACTGGTTCGTAATTGATGCCGATGGCAAAACTCTGGGCCGTATGGC
>NZ_JAUSCH010000039.1 GCF_030651595.1 Candidatus Oleimmundimicrobium sp.
TTTTGCAATCGTTAGTATATTTTAGGTTGCACAACCTCCGCAAGCACCGCGCGACTTTGCAATGCCGATGAAATGCAAATTGAAATCCAATAGCTATAATGACATATATTAAAGAAACTTACAAATAATGCTTGCATTAAAATTATTTCGGTATATAATAATGGGAACGTTACCAATACGGAGCAAAAAAATATGAAAATGACTAACAATAAAGCAACGCTCAAGACCATTGCCGACGAGCTGAATATATCGGTTTCGACCGCCAGCAGAGCCTTTACTCCGGGCTCTTCGGTCAAGCCTTCGACATTGGCTAAGATCAAAGAGATGTCCCGTAAGCTGAACTACAAGCCCAATCTTAACGCGCGTGCCCTTGTGCAGCAGAAAACGCACGTTATAGGCGTAATACTCCAGTCGCTGAAGAATCAGACGACCGAATCGCTTGTAAACAAGCTTACCCGCCTGCTCACGGCACGCGGATATGATATACATTTATTCGTCGCATACAATGACGATATGCTCAACGATGAGGCCGTCAACTCGTGCATTTGCAGAGGGTATGACGGGGTAATCATAAACCACGCGTTTTTTGAAGGCAGAATGAACGCCATCGAAACGCTTCTCAAAGAAAACGTGCCTATGGTGGTGCTGGGGCAGTACGAATATTCGGAAACAAGTCAGGTGATCGGAGATTTCAAACTCGCCGGACGCGTAATGACGAGGCATCTGGCAGACCTTGGGCACAAAAACATCGCCTTTTGCACAACATGCAAAGGCGACCCGCGATACGAAGGCTACCTCAATATACTCAACCAGTACAAACTGCCGATACGGGAAGACCTTGTATTTGTATGCCCCTGCGAGCAAAGCCAGATCCGCGAGACGGCAAAAAAGATTATCAAAACGGATGCGACCGCCCTGTTTGTCAACTATGATGAACCGGCGACACGATTCATAAGGGCGTTCAAGGAGCTCGGCGTATCCGTACCCGGACAAATGTCGGTCGTAGGCGTTGGAAATGAGATGTATGCCGACCTCATAAGCCCGGCTCTTACCACATTTGAAATCGACACCGCGCACTTGGCCGAAAATCTTGTCGAGACGCTGTTTGAAAGAATAGAAAAGCCTAACGGCCCGACAAGAACAATTCTGCTCAACGGAAAAATCTTGGAAAGAGATTCTGCAAAAAAACTACTTTGAAAAGGTAAATATACTTAAAATGACTACAAAGCGGATTAAAGGACTGTTCATACTCCACAAGACGGCCTACGACAGGATATACGGCGAAAGAGAATTATCTGAGATAAACAGATATGTGGATATTTACGCGCCCGTTCAGACGCCTGAGTCTATTATGGAAAACCCGGCGCTGCTCAATGACGCCGAAGTGATATTTTCAGGCTGGGGTATGCCTGCGATGGATAAGGAATTCCTCGACAACGCACCAAACCTGAAAGCCGTCTTTTACGGCTCCGGCACCGTCAAATATTTCATAACCGACGATGTGTGGGATCGAGACATAAAAATAACCAGCGCGTTCGCCGCAAACGCGATACCGGTCGCGGAATTTGCCCTCGGACAAATAATTCTCAGCTTAAAATCGGTGTGGCATCATTCGAGAGACATAAAAAGGCAAAGAACATTCGAGAGGTCAAGATGTTTCGGCCCGGGTATGTACGGCTCAACGGTGGGCTTAATTTCGCTTGGAATGATAGCACAGCATCTTTGCGGCCTGCTTGCGCCCTTCAATGTCAAGGTGATCGCCTACGACCCATACATCGAACAGGCAGCCGCCGACAGGCTGAATGTGGAGATGTGCTCATTGGACGAT
>NZ_JAUSCH010000040.1 GCF_030651595.1 Candidatus Oleimmundimicrobium sp.
CGCCAATTTCTGATTGGCTGATCAATTTTAAAAAAGAATCAATGCAGAATCAACCGATTAAAGGGGTAACTTCTGAATCTATAACCGTTGATTTGCCCACCCCCTTCTGCTTGCATAAACTATGGTTAGAGCTTTACAAAAAAGATTTTATGACTATCCGTCCTAAGCCAGAAACGGCAAGTAGTGAAGTTGAGCCAGCATATGCAAAAGACGATAACGGGAACGATTTGGTTGGTGACGCTATGAAGGTGATACCACCAGTATTTTTAACGATTAAAACAACAGGGAAAAAAGAAGAAAAAGTAGAATGGGGTAAAGAGCCAATTGGTATACGGCAGCAATTGGCGGCATTAGGCTCGAAACTTAAAGACCCGCGCTATAATTTTATTTGTAATCCAGGAGACTGGAAGCCAGATATTGATGGCAAAGTAAGAAAGGATTTAGATGCACTTCTTGAAAGTTGGATAGGAAATACAAAGCCAGTGACCATACTTGATTTATCAGGAATTCCTTCAACCATACTGAATGATATTATTGGAGCTGTGTTAAGAATTTTATATGATGCTGTGTTTTGGGGAAGAAAACTTCCAGAAGGCGCATGGGAACGCCCACTTTTACTTGTCCTTGAAGAAGCTCACACATATTTAGGCAAAGAGAATTCTGGCACAGCAGCCGATGCTGTCCGAAGAATTGCAAAAGAAGGGCGTAAATATGGTGTTGGTGTGATGGTTATTAGTCAACGTCCATCTGAAATTGATACAACCATACTGTCACAATGTGGGACCATGATTGCTATGCGTCTGGGAAACAATACTGATCGTGGGCATATCACCGGGGCAGCATCGGATAATCTTAAAGGGTTGTTTGAAATATTGCCAATTTTAAGAACTGGTGAAGCGATAATAGTCGGTGAGGCAGTCAGCCTTCCTGTACGAACACTTATTGAACCACCTCCGCCTGAGCGAAGACCCGATAGTACAGATCCCAAAGTTGTTTCTCGAGGTTCTATCGAAGAGGGATTTGAAAGTCCAGGCGGATGGAACCAGAAAATCGAAAGAGAACGTTATGATATTATGGTTTACCAGTGGAGAATCCAATCTGCAAAGTATGACCATAGCGTTTTTAAAGAAAATGAACTTAATAACAGAGGAGAAAATGATGAGTGAATGGATTTCAACACCACAATCATCTAATGTGGCAGGTTTTAGCTATGAGGAAGCAAGTCAGACTCTAACAGTAGAATTTAAAAGTGGCAGCAGATACAACTACTACGATGTCCCGCTGCATGTTTTTGAAGGGATGAAATCAGCCGCATCAAAAGGCAAATATCTTAATGCTGAAATCAAAGGTGCCTACCGTTATGCAAGGCAGTGATTGATGGTACCGATCATAGACCGGACTTGCACCGTACCCTCTAAATCTATCACGAAAAAGGAATGATCTGTTTACATCATTTTTCAAGTGGTTGGAAGGCTCCCCAAAATGCACCTACCTTTTACTCCGATGTGTTCCAGAAAAGCAGGTGATTTTGGCGTTATTCGGACGCTGCGCGTCCGAATAACGTGGCATATTGAGGAAATGATTTCTAACTATAAAATAAACTCAGAGTATTAAATACTGTGCCGGTTGTTCAAATTGTTACGCCACCTCAAGCAAAAAATCCAACACTTTCTCATCTACTGGATTTTTGGTAATATGCTCGCTTAAAAGTTTGAAGATAGTCCAGTAGGCCCAGGGCAACTTTTTTGAAAGACAGGCAAAATTCGCCTGCCTCTTTTTTATGCAAAACATTTTAAACAAACCGTATTACCGTTTTCAAACAATCCCTTCAAACCAAAACACGGCACTAAAAAATGACTAAGATTGCTCACGATCCTTTTAGGATATAAGCAAACTTAGAGATATAAGAAAAAGTGAACCTGGGTCCACTTTTAAGAAAATTAGAGGGTGTCCCCCTGGGGGGGACAAATTTAGAAGTTATGCAAAACATCGTGATTATGCCCTATTACAGTTTTTAAACAACCCCTTTAAACTGTAACACGGCATTTAAAAAAATGACCAAAGTTACTTACAATCTTTTTAGAATGTGAACAACCTTAGAGATAAGAATATAAGTAACTTTGGGTATGAAATGTAGGAAAAGATTGTGCGCACGGGAACATAGGTGCTTTTAAGAATGACCTTTTGAAAAACCTCCAATAAATTAAAAAGCTTTTTATTCCCGCCTCTATTATGGCTTCCGTAAAGGTAAGAATTTGGAGCTGTGAGCATAAACCGCTTCGCTATTTATCCCTCCCATCTTGCAAATCTCCACCTTGACCTCAGCTTGGCGGGAATTTGTTGTGGTTATAAATTTATTTTTTTGGGGAGGTTTAAGGGATGAAAGAAAAAACAAAGGAATTAAAAAACAAGTTAGAGCAGTTGGCAGGGGAGATTGTTGTTAATGGTGAGGAGATGGACAGGTATATTAAAAGTTGGCGAAACGGCTTTCATTCATACAGTTTTGGAAATATGCTTTTAATTTATTTTCAAAAGGGAAATGCCACGCTTTGCGCAGGTTATAAAACTTGGCAGAAAAAAGGAAGGCATATTAAAAAAGGGCAAAAAGGGATAAGTATTCTTGCACCGGTGTTTAAAAAAATTAAAGAAGAAGTTAAAAATGGGAAAGGAGAGAAAGAAAAAGTCGAAAAAATTATAACACTTTTTAGGGAGGTAAAGATTTTTGATGTATCACAAACGGAAGGCAAAGACTTAGAAAATGAAGTTTCAAACTATGTTGATGGCAGAGAATCAAAAATAACATTTGAAGAGATTAAAGATATTTTTACTTTTGAGGTTGAAGTTGTTAAAAACGTTGTCGAGGGAGGAAGCACAAACGGAAAGAGTGTTAAGGTCGCTAAGAGTGAGAACGGGGCTTTTATGCTTTCATCATTATTCCACGAGTTGGGGCATTGTTATTTAAACCACGTTGGAGATAAAGAAAAGACAAGAGAGGTTAAAGAGATTGAGGCAGAGGCGGTTGCTTATATAGTTAGTAGTTATTTTGATATTCAAGACGAAGGTTCAAAGTTCTATATTAAAAATTGGGGAGGGGACAAGGAGACCGTTAAAAAATCAGGGCTTAAAATTTTGCAGACAGCAGAAAAGATAATAAGGAAAATTGAGGAGGGGAATAAAAAGTAAATATTTTTACTTTTTTATTGTAAGTAACAATAAAATCAAGTATAATATTGTTAAATACAAAAAGTAGAGGGGAA
>NZ_JAUSCH010000041.1 GCF_030651595.1 Candidatus Oleimmundimicrobium sp.
GTCAAAATCCAATGAATCCAGAGCCATTTGAATTTCAGCCATGTTATTTTACTCCTAAGATTTAAAAAAATTATTGTCACGCTGCAATAGTGCGAGCGGGACTATAGTTCAGAATTTGGCGGCAAGTCAATTGAGCCAAAATCTGTTGACTCAGGTTGCGGAGTTGACTCCGCAACCTGACAGCAGATTGCTAATCAAGAAATTAGCTTTCCAGATTTGCCAGACGTGTAGCCAGCAGTTCTTCCAGTGTTTCCAGTGCTTTGGCAAAGCCATCAATACCTTCAGACAGTTTTTCTGCAGCCATGCGATTTTCAGCATGCATTGCATCAAATGTGGCTTTGTCCAAATTCAGTTTTGCAACATCTGCTTTTGCAGCAACTTCAGGCGACAATTTACGTTCCAGAGTGCCTTCAGTTTTTTGCAATTCATCCAGCAGGTTTGGAGAAATAGTTAATAAATCAACGCCTGCTAACTCAGTGATTTCACCAACGTTACGGAAGCTTGCGCCCATAACTTCAGTGTTATAACCAAATTTTTTGTAATAGCTGTAGATTTCAGTTACTGACAATACACCTGGATCTTCATGTGCTTCGTATGAATCACGACCAGTATCTTTTTTGTACCAGTCCAGAATACGACCCACAAATGGTGAAATCAGGGTAATACCGTTTTCAGCACAAGCAACGGCTTGGTGCAGACCGAACAACAATGTCAGGTTGGTGTGAATACCTTCTTTCTCAAGAACTGCAGCCGCTTGAATACCTTCCCAAGTTGCAGCAATTTTAATCAGAATGCGGTCACGTGACACACCAGCTGCTTCATATTGAGCAATCAGGTCACGACCTTTGGCAATAGTTGCTTCAGTGTCATAAGAAAGACGTGCATCTACTTCTGTAGAAACACGACCTGGGATGATTTCCAGAATTTTCAGACCAAAAGAAACTGCCAAACGGTCAAACGCCAAAGAGACTACTTCAGATGCAGGTGCATCGGCGCCCAGAGATTGACGGGCTGCTTTCAATGTATCATCAACGATACCTTGATATTGCGGCATTTGTGCCGCTGCAGTAATCAATGATGGGTTAGTTGTTGCGTCACGAGGAGTGTACTTTTCAATTGCTTGAATATCACCGGTATCAGCAACAACGACGGTCATTTGCTTTAATTGATCAAGTAAATTCGCCAT
>NZ_JAUSCH010000042.1 GCF_030651595.1 Candidatus Oleimmundimicrobium sp.
CACGAAACCCGAGGGTTCCGCCTACGACTCCCGGCTCGGTGATCAGTGGGGCAATAAGTCCAGTGATGAGCGGTTTTCCTCCGGGCACTTCAACACCATCGGGCACATCACCGGCGAATTGACGCTGCGGGGCAAGCGCTACGATGTGAACTGCTACGATTGCATGGATCACAGCTGGAGCCGCCGCACCGAAGTCAGCCGCCGGGCGGTAGGCTACATCAGTGCTTGCTTCGGGGATGACTATGGCCTGCACCTGGCGGTGCAGATGGACATCGCCGCGGAAGGCGAGATGACGTACGAATCGCTTCGTTTCGGCTTTGTCGTCGAAAACGGCGAGACCTTCGGCCTGGTCAGCGCAAAGGTCTCGACCAGCACAACCGACATGATCTCGATGGGTTGCTGGCTGGAAGTCACCGATGTGCGCGGCAAGGTCCATCGTTGCACGGGCACGACCGTCGCCGCCCATCCGTTCGACAATTTCAACCCTTCCCATATCGCTTTCCAAAGCCTGATGCGCTGGGAAACCCCGGACGGGCGGGTTGGATACAGCGAACTTGCCAATATCTTCGGTCGGGAGTTTCTGGCCGCGCGTCTGTCACGCCACGGACGCGGCTGAGCCTAATGGGCGCCTTGGTCCTACCCTCCGCCTGAACCGCAAACGGCCCGCCGGTGATGGCGGGCCGTTGGGTGTTTGTGTGGCGGCCTTACAGCTTCTCGGTCAGTTCCGGCACGGCCTGGAACAGGTCGGCCACCAGCCCGTAATCGGCCACCTGGAAGATCGGCGCTTCCTCGTCCTTGTTGATGGCGACGATGACCTTGGAATCCTTCATCCCCGCCAGATGCTGGATCGCGCCGGAAATCCCCACCGCCACGTAAAGCTGCGGCGCCACCACCTTGCCGGTCTGGCCCACCTGCCAGTCGTTGGGCGCATAGCCCGAATCGACCGCCGCGCGCGAGGCGCCCACCGCCGCGCCCAGCTTGTCGGCCAGCCCTTCGATCATCGCGAAGTTCTCTTCCGAGCCAAGCCCGCGCCCGCCCGACACCACGATCTTGGCCGAAGTCAGTTCCGGCCGGTCCGAGGCCGCAACCTTGTCTTCCACCCATTCCGACAGGCCCGGATTGGCCGGCACCGCGATGGTTTCAATCGGCGCCGAGCCGCCCTCGCCCGCGACATCGAATGTCGAGGTGCGCACGCTCACCACCTTGACCTTGTCCGACGATTTCACCGTCTGGATGGCATTGCCGGCATAGATCGGGCGCTCGAAGGTCTCGGCGTCAATCACGCCCGAGACATCCGAAATCACCATCACATCCAGAAGCGCCGCAACGCGCGGCAGGATGTTCTTGGCATCCGTTGTGGCGGGCGCGAAGATATGGCTGTAATCACCCGCCAGCGACGCAATCAGCGCCGCCGTCGGCTCGGCCAGTCGATGGCCAAGGCTTGCATCCTCGGCGCAGAGCACTTTCGACACACCGGCGATGGTGGCCGCGGCCGCGGCCGCGTCAGACGCGCGCGCCCCGGCGCAGAGCACCGTCACATCGCCCACGATCTTCGCCGCCGTCACCGCCTTGGCGGTCGCATCGCGGTTGAGTTGACCGTCGGTCACTTCGGCAAGAAGAAGAACGCCCATCAGATCACCCCCGCTTCGTCTTTCAGTTTCGCAATCAGCTCATCGACCGAGCCCACCTTGACCCCGGCCTTGCGCGTGGCGGGCTCGGTGGTCTTGACGATGCTCAGCCGCGGCGTGACGTCGACGCCGTAATCAGCCGCGGTCTTTTCATCGAGCGGCTTTTTCTTGGCCTTCATGATGTTGGGCAGCGAGGCATAGCGCGGCTCGTTGAGGCGCAGATCCACCGTGACGATGCAGGGCATCTTCGAGCGGATCGTCTGCAGACCGCCATCAACCTCGCGCGTCACCACCGCATGATCGCCCTCGATGGTCACCTCCGAGGCAAAGGCCGCCTGGCTCCAGCCCAGAAGCGCCGAGAGCATCTGCCCGGTGGCGTTCATGTCGTTGTCGATCGCCTGCTTGCCGGCCAGAACCAGACCGGGCTCTTCTTCCCTGACCACAGCGGCCAGAAGCTTGGCAACGGCAAGGGGTTCAATATCGGTGTGCACGTCATCGGCGGCGATGATCAGGATTGCCCGGTCAGCGCCCATCGCCAGCGCGGTGCGCAGGGTTTCCTGAGCCTGTTTCACACCGATGGACACGGCGATAACCTCGCTGGCCACACCCTTCTCGCGCAGCCGGATCGCCTCCTCGACCGCGATCTCGTCGAAAGGGTTCATCGACATCTTCACATTCGCAAGATCAACCCCGCTGCCATCCGCCTTGACCCGGACCTTCACGTTATAGTCGATCACCCGCTTCACCGGGACCAATACCTTCATCTCTGCCATCTCCTTCGATCGTTCTTCAGGGAACCTTGCGGGTCAGTCCTGCCGCGCTGCGCCCAGCGTTACTTCGCCGTTCAGACGCCGCGATTCACGGCGCTCGAATTCCAGCGCTTCGGCCAGCGGAAGTTCGCCACCACGGTTCATCAGATGCTTGATGTTGCGCAGATGCGCACCGTTCCATTGCGCCACGGCATCAGCCAAGGCGCGGGCCGCGGCGCCAAGGTCGCCATCGGGCACCACGCGGTTGACGAAGCCCATTTCCGCGCCCTCGGCGGCCGTGACGCGCCGTGCCGTCAGGGCGATCTCGCGCGCACGGTTGGCCCCGATCACACGTTGAAGACGCTGCGACAGGCCCCAGCCGGGCAGCAGGCCGATGCTGGCATGGGTATCCTGGAACCAGGCGTTTTCGGCGGCCACCACCATGTCGCAGGCCATCGCTATCTCGAAGCCGCCGGTCACCGCCGGGCCGTTCACCGCGGCAATCGCCGGCGTTTCCAGCGCGCTCAACGCCGCACCGATATCGGCCTGTGCAACTTCGGCGCTGACATCGCGTTCCGAGGCGGACAGTTCACGCACATCAAGCCCGGCGCAAAAGGCCCGCCCCGCCCCGGTCAGGACGATCACCCGGATATCGGCGCGCGCATCCAGTTCGGACAGCGCCCGGATCAGCGCGCCGCGCAAGCGGGCGTTGAGCGCATTCAGCGCTGCCGGGCGGTTCAGCGTCAGCGTGGCG
>NZ_JAUSCH010000043.1 GCF_030651595.1 Candidatus Oleimmundimicrobium sp.
TAACTAAAAATGAAAATCTTTCCGATTCCTCCAGCCCTTCTGCTTCCAAAGCAATCTTCTCTGCCATCTCTATGCCAAGCTGGTTACACTTGTCTCTTCTTTCTTTAAAAGGAATCTCTATCCCTGATATCCTCTTTAATATTCGGTGAACCTCGGTGATGAAGTAAGAGGGAATTTTTTCTGCAGAAAACTCTCGAGAGAGAAATCGAAATGATTCTTTTAATATTTCGTTTTTAGTTTCATCCTTTAAAGGTACCAGATTTAAAGCACCGCATAAATCATCTATTATACAGCTTGCACAGCTCAAATGTGTACGCATCGGGCAATTCATCCCCAATCATCCAAGGCTAATCTAGTAGTAGGTTAGCGAGGTATTTTTAAGTTGATAAGTCACAAGTTGAAGTTATCTGTTAAAAGTCTAAATTAGCTTACTGAAAAAGTATAACGAACTATTTTTAATTATAACCTGATATCTTAAATATTTAAAGAAAAATTTACCACAATTCTTTTATGCTGGTAGATACGGCCATAACTCCTTTGCGAAGCAATTCCTCTATTTCGCTTTTATTAGAAATCAGGCCGCCGGCAATAACCGGGCAGAGCAGCTCTTTATATATATGTTCTATAAAATATGGAGCGGCTATTCCGGGTAAAATTTCTACAGCATCGGGCGTATTATTTTTTATTAGTTGTTCTCCGGACTTTAAGGCAGCAGAATCGAGCAAGAAAAGGCGCTGTATGGCAATAAGCTCTTCTTTTTTAGCTATACTGATTAGATTATTTTTGGTGGTGACAATACCATTGCAAAGTTCTTTTTTGGCTAAATACATTATCCCTTCCCGGTCTCGGCCAATCCCTTTAATTAGATCCATATGTAAAAAAACCAGCTTGTTATACTCTTTACATTTTTTCATAATCAGGGGAAGGTTAAATATATCTCCGTAGAGAATAAAAAGGGCGGCAGTTTTACTGTTGAGAGCATATTTAAAGTCTGAATCGTTTCTTATGGAGGCAATTATGGGATGTTCTCTAAAATAGTCTCGGAGGTCTTGCATTTATAGTTTTTTCCTTATTTTATAATTTCTTACATTCAACCGTGAAGTGCAACGCAAGAAGCGGCGACTTCATTAGGTGTTTTAAATCCAAGACATTTTCTTGGTCTGTTATTTAATCTTTTTTCGATAAATTTCAGTTGTTGTTTGGTGATTGTACTAAAATCCGTACCTTTAGGCAAGTAGTATCTGATTAAACCGTTGGTATTTTCATTTGTGCCTCGTTCCCAAGAGTGGTAGGGATGGGCAAAGTAACATTTTATATCTGTTTTACGAGTGATCAACTCATGACCGGTATTTTCCGTGCCATTGTCAAGAGTTAAAGTTAACCTGGCTTTCGGCGGCAGATCTTTGAGATGTCGGATAACAGCCTTGGCGGTATAACGGGCGTTCTTTTGCCGTAAGCCGGTTAAGCACAACAATCGGCTTTTACGCTCGACTAAGGAGTTTAAGGCCGCTTTACTCTTTCTGGAGACTAAGCTGTCTGTTTCCCAATGGCCAAACTGTTTCCTGGTCTCTACCTGTGCCGGCCGCTTTTCAATGGATACTCGATTGGGAATCTTCGTCTTCTTCTGGTGGCGATAGAGTCCTTTATACCGGCGTTTACAATGAGACCGTTTCAAAGAAGCGATTAACTCTTTGCTGTTAGCAGTGTCTTTGGCATAGATGTACTGGTAGATTGCTTCATGGCTGACCTTTAAACCAGGATGGTCTATCCCGATTCTGCCGGCAATCTGTTCCGGGGACCAGTCTTCCTTGAGTTTGGCTAACACATAAGCTCGTACCAGGGGATTCCTTAACCTTTTCCTGTGGACAGCCTGGCTTCTCCTTTCCTTGGCTCTTTGGTTGGCTCGATGAGCCAGATAACAATGATACAAAGAGGAACTGTTGCGCTTCAGTTCCCGGGCAATCGTGCTTTTGTCTCGTTTCAGCTTTTTCCCTATGGCAGCGCAGCTTTCTCCTTTACGGCTGAATACGTCAATTAGATCTCGTTCTTTTTGGCTTAACTGATTGTATTTTTTCATGTCCTTGATGGTAGCATATTCCTTTCTGCTACCTCAAGCGTTGCACTTCATTATTGAACTGGTGGTCACAATCATAATTATATTTTCGACAAAGTTGTAAAAAATCCTTCTTTTTTGTAGGAAGATTCGGGGTCAGGCCTCACAAGTTCATTTACTGAATTAAAAATTTTTCGACCTTTTCTTTGTATAATGATAAAGGTAATAATCATCTCATATTTTAATTAAAGAAAAAGACCTTCCGGAGTAAGTCTCCATCCTCTAACTATCATTTTTTTGTCAAATTTTATAATTAAGTACCTCTTTTAGTGGTATAATTATATCAAATTAGTTACTTAATTGCAGAGAATCAACAACCTTCCCTGAAACATTTTATTTTAGAGTATTTCTTTAGCTCATAATATAATGATTGTAACCCAAAAAGTAAACAAAATGGTAATGTAGGGGCACGATGCATCGTGCCCACAGGAGAAATTAGGTAATAATATGGCGAGGGTACAATTCATTGTGCCCCTACAACATAATTATAACAACTCTTATTTCCTACGCAATACGCGATACAAGATA
>NZ_JAUSCH010000044.1 GCF_030651595.1 Candidatus Oleimmundimicrobium sp.
CCGGGCTCGAGCAGACGTACGTTGACCCGTACTCCCAGAAGAGAATGAAGGCCCTGTACCGTCTCCATTTGCAGTTTCCGCATCGCGACCTCCGAAACGGTTTCGCTGATCTCCGGGACCACGGTCAGCTCCTTGAGCCCCTCCTTCTCGGAAACCTCCATGTAGTAGTGGTGCGAAAGTCCGGGCACACGTCCCAGTGCGACCTCGACCTGCGAAGGGAAGACGTTGACCCCACGGATTATCAGCATGTCGTCGGTGCGTCCCTTTATCCGCGCGATCCTGGCGCCCTTGCGGCCGCAGGCGCAGTTTCCCGGGATCCGGCGGGTGATATCGTGGGTGCGGTAGCGGATCACCGGCATAGCCTCCTTGCCGAGGGTCGTCAGGACAAGCTCTCCCTCTTCTCCGTCTGGAAGCACTCTGCCGGTATCGGGATCGATGATCTCCGTAATGAAAAATTCGTCGTCGACATGAAGCCCGTTCTTGCAGGTACACTCCATGCCCACTCCTGGGCCCATGACCTCGGAAAGCCCGTAGACATCAAGCGCCGTAATCCCCAGTGCCGATTCCAGGCGTCCTCTCAGTCCTTCCGACCACGGCTCCGCGCCGAATATCCCTATGCGAAGCGATAGCGAATCCCGCAGACCGCCGGCTTCGATCATCTCCGAAAGCTTCAGCGCGTAAGAGGGGGTGCAGGCCAGCACGGTCGTTCCCAGGTCCTTCATCAGGAGGAGCTGTCTCTCAGAAAAACCGCCCGAGGCGGGTATTACCGAAGCGCCAAGGCGCTCCCCGCCGTAGTGCAGTCCGAGCCCGCCGGTGAACAATCCGTAGCCGTAGGCCACCTGGATGACATCGTCCTTTGTGACCCCGGCAGTGGAGAGGCATCTCGACATCGACTCCGACCAGAGATCAACGTCGTTGCGAGTGTAGGCAACCACGGTGGGGCGTCCCGTCGTCCCGGAGGATGCGTGGAAGCGAACGACTTCGCTTCTGTCGCAGGCAAGCATTCCTGTGGGGTAGGAGTCCCTGAGGTCGCTCTTTTCCGTAAAGGGCAGCAAGGAAATATTCTCGAGGCCCCTTATGTCATTTGGCGTAACTCCGGCTGATTCCATCCTGGCCCGGTAGCGGGGAACCCTGTTCCACACCCTTTCGACTACTTTTGCCAGTTCCGCTGATGCTCCGCTTTGCTTCTCCCTCATCGAAAACCCCTCCTCAAATAAAAAAAGGGCCCCCACCTTGTTCGTGGGGGCCCTTCGCTCGCTTTGGATCAACGCGGTTTAGCCGCCGATCCTCCGAGCGGGACCCACGTTGGTAAAAAAGAAGAATCCGTTGGAAATTGCCGACACGTACAGGTGCTTT
>NZ_JAUSCH010000045.1 GCF_030651595.1 Candidatus Oleimmundimicrobium sp.
TCAACTATAACCATTAATTCGTAGTTTCTCAAACATTTCACCTCCTTCGGTCTAATGCGGGCTCGCTGTTTTTCAACGAACCAGAAGATGCTTTACTTATAGTAAGCAACTTATTAAATTTAAACGAAGGATATTATAACAGGAGAAGTAGAAGTAGGCAAGTAATTAGCCACCAACCGTCAGCTCCCATCCTCCAGCCTTTAGTAAAACTTATTTTTCCCTGCCTACTGGCAGGCAGGTGCCTATCTTTTTGTAAACACTATTAGTAGCGCTTCTTTGCCTTCTCTAACATTTTATTTAATCTCTCAGACTCTTTCTGTCCAATTATCCGCTTCTTTCTAGCTTCCAATAGAATCCATTTGGCATCTCTACACATTATGCTTATATAAGCAAACATAACTACTTGGTGGGCCACCCAGTCATCAGTTAAAAGAACCCAATCGTTAGAAAGAGCTATGGCGCAACTGAACCTTTCTCCTATGTCGAGAGAAGTAGAAAATTCACTTATAAACTTCTGAACTTCTGGATTATCGATATCTACCTCTTTAATGCTCAAAAAACCGGAATCAATTTCTTTCAATATTAGATTGGAGTAATTTTTCTTTGTAGCTAAACGAAGTAGTTCATCTCTAACTTGAGGCACAATGTAAAGACAAGGAAAAAATAACTGGTGAAGCAATCTCGAATTCTTCAAGTCATGGTAGAAATAATGCAAAGTACAAGTATCTGCAACGTAATGCTGTTCACTCAACAGTAACCTCTCTTGAATATTTATCCAGACACTCAGTTAACCTGTCTCGGTCAATTTCAAGATACTCCGCAAGTTTTCCTCTTGAGATTAACCCACGTTTAAATAGGGTGACTGCTAATACGGTATATCGATGAGGAAATCTTGTAAATATATTGTCCTCTATAGACGGAACAAAAGGATTGTTTTGATCATCTCTTTTAACGCCCAGCTCTTCGGCTATAGAAACGGAGCTAGCTATTCTTAATTTTTCTCTTTCCATATCAGAAACCAAGCCTAATGAAAATAAACGCCATAAAGTAGCCGTGTAGCTAGTTCCAAATTCTAAACATAAGTTTACGACGTCTTCCTGTGCAATTGGTCCATGTTCAGCGGGGAGGAGAGCACGCACCCCTTCACCTGGCAAAAGGAAGGAAGCGGCAAACTGGTCGGCAAATTTTTCGTGTATAGGTTTCCTTTGCAAATCCATTTCTTCACAAACAATAAAAGCACGATTTTTATCGCGCAAGAAATGGCAATATTCATGAGCAGCAGTAAATTTTTGACGTCCTTTAGTGTGGGAGGTATTTATCATTATCCAAGAATCACCAGTCCGCTCATCATACGAAAAACACCCTGATAATTTACCTTCCATTATCGGTAATTTTACTAAAAGGATATCTTCTTTTAGCAATAATGAAAAAATATCCTCCACTGGTTTGTTGCCTAAACCCAACTCACAGCGGATCTTTTGAGCAAATGAATCTGCTTTAAAAAAAAGATTGTCCGAAAAGTTCATTTTCAACCTCGTTTGGCTACATCTTTCAACATTTTGTAATTTTCTTGAAGTTTTTTAAATTTTGCAATTGCAATCTTGTCGACAGATCCCAACAAAGCACTTTCTTTTCTTGCCAACATGTTGACCGGGAGCCTCTCTGGTAATTCTTCAGCAACAAAAAAAGATATATCTAACCCAAAAAGATCTGCAAAAGCTACAAGTTCTATTGAGCTTACTTTCCTTTTACCCCCCTCAATCTCTGCAACTGCTGGTCTTCTAATACCCAGTGCCTGTGCAACTTCTTCCTGGGTCATTCCCATGGAACCCCTCGCCTCTTTTAATCTTCGATTAATAAGCGAAATCTCTCTCATCTCTATCCCCTCCATTTTTATTGTACGATTATCGTACAATAATAGCAATAACTTTAGCATTTTATCCGAAAATTTTTTGCATCAAGACAAAGTAGCTAGACAGCATTCTTTTTTGTTTGATCTATTAGCTAGAGCAAATACTAAGATTGAGAAAATTTATATGCCATATCATTTTTAGGCGGAGAAATAGGTTGTTCAGGAAATAAGCCGAAGTTGTTTGAGTCAGGCTTATATCCATCTTACAACGTAGTTGGAAGCTTTGGGCCTAAAAGGGGCCAAAGGGAAGGATATAGTTTAGCCTGACGAGTTCTGCAGGCGCCTGAACAATCGTTATTTTGGAACCGTTCAAAAAATGATCGGCCGCCCTTCTTTTGCTTCGTTTTCTTGGGCGAACAAGAAAATGAAGGAAATAAAGTTTCGCAATAAGAGAATCGATTGGGACCTCACGGAAAAGAAAAAGTAAAAAAACACATAAACCTTTAAGTTTAAACAGAAAACTTAAAGGTGATTACATCTCCGTCTTTTACCACGTATTCCTTACCTTCAAGATGAAGATAGCCTTTTTCGCGTGCCGCTTGGAAAGAACCGGTTCTTAACAAATTCTCATAGTAAACAACCTCAGCTTTTATAAACCCACGCTCCATATCACTATGAATTTTTCCCGCCGCTTCCGGTGCTTTCGCTCCTTTTTTAATTGTCCAAGCCTTGCTCTCTTTTGGCCCGGCAGTAAAAAAAGTAATTAACCCTAAAAGTTTATAAGAAGCATGAACCAATTTATCCAGACCTAACTCTTTTAGCCCTACATCTTTCATAAATATTTGAGCTTCATCGCTGTTCAATTCAGCAATCTCAGACTCAAATTTTGCGCAAATTACAATGGCCTCGCTGCCTTCTTTATGAGCAAAATCTATCACCTGTTTAGCTAAAGAACCATCAGTATTAACATCCATTTCGGAAACATTGGCAACGTAGACAACCGGCTTTAAAGTTAAAAGACTACTATCGGAAGTGAGTAACTTTAAATCTTCAGGAGAAAGTTTCATGCTTCGAGCAGGCAACCCTTTATCTAAAACTTCTCTAACTTTATCTAAAACCTCTCTTTGACGGATAAGTGTTTTGTCCCCAGATTTTGCCTGCCTGGCAACCTTATCTAACTTCTTATCAACAACGGCCAAATCAGCAAGAATAAGTTCCAGATTAATCGTCTCTATGTCCGATATAGGATTTATTTTCCCCTCAACATGCGACACGTTTTCATCCAAAAAACATCTAACAACATGGGCAATAGCATCAACTTCCCTGATATATGAAAGAAACTGATTGCCCAAGCCCTCCCCGCAACTTGCTCCTTTGACCAAGCCTGCTATATCTACAAATTTAATGTGAGTAGAAACAATGTTTTTACTCTCGACAACTTTGGCAATTTTATATAAGCGCTCATCCCGAACCTCGGCAACACCTACATTTGAATCTACAGTTGTAAAAGGATAATTCCCAATTGCCGCTCCCGCTTTGGTTATGGCATTAAAAAGAGTTGACTTCCCAGCACTTGGAAGCCCTACTATACCTACTTGCATATGTTCCTCCTGTTAGTCGGTAGTTTCTTAGTTGGGAGTCGGCAGTGGAAAGCTTGTTGGTTGGTTTGTTTTCCATACTCCATACTCCATACTCCATACTCCATAAGCCATTTAGTCGGTAGTCTCTTAGTTGGGAGTCCCACCAAAGGCGGGCAAGCGGGTGTTTGTTGGTTTTTTCCCTTTACCCTCTCAACTTTCTATCAGCCATCAGCTATCTGCTATCTGCTCTCTTTATATATCCCCTAAATCTTCTGTCAAAGTCGTATCTTAAAAGCCGAACTTTGCGGCCGCAGTTAACACATTTGAGCCCGATATCCATCCCGAGTTTGGTCACTTCCCACTCATTCGCGCCGCAAGGATGGGGTTTTTTAAGTTTTACAACATCTCCTATTTTTATGGGCACAACTTCAACCATATATCCATCCTCTTGAAATGCTTTTAACTAAGCTATTCTCTCACGTTACCCTCAAATATTTCAACTTGACCATAATACTCCAACAACACACCCAAAATCAGATATTTTTCAACAATTACCGCCATTTGGACATCAATAGTTTAATGTGCTTTATCGCTATTCAAAATATGGATAGACTTTGGATTAATAGAGAGGGAAAGCATGTCTCCAAGTTTAAGATGACGCCCATGAGAATTTTGTACCTCCATTAAAAAAGAAAGATTGTTGACTCGACAAGTTAACCTCGTGTTGGCTCCAAGATAAACAATATTATCAACTGTTGCTGAAAAGATATCTTCCGCCACCGATTCCCCTGGATTAATAACCTTAATGGCTTCGGGACGCACCATTAAATTACATCGTTCACCAGATTTTATGGGTATTCGATGACAACACGATATAGAAAGTAACCCAAGTTCCGTATCAATTTGATGATTCGCGTTTTTAACTGATCCCGTGCAAGTTCCCTCAAAAAAATTTGCCGCGCCTATGAACTCGGCCACAAAACGGGTTTTAGGCTCTTCATAAATTTGCACGGGCGTTCCAACTTGCTCAATAACACCCTGGTTCATAACCACTATCCGATCGGAAATAACCAATGCCTCTTCTTGATCGTGGGTTACATAAATAGCCGTAATCCCCAGCATCTTCTGCAATCTTTTTATTTCCAAACGCATCTCTATACGCAACTTGGCGTCGAGATTGCTGAGTGGTTCGTCAAAAAGTAATATCTCCGGCTCGACGATTATAGCTCGGCCCAATGCAACCCGTTGCTGTTGTCCGCCAGATAAAGCTTTGGGATATCTATCGGAAAGACCTTCAATACGAAGCATGCACAAAATCTCTTTAATCTTCTTTTGAATATCTTTTGCAGGGAACTTGCGCACACGTAGTCCAAAAGCCAAGTTCTCATAGACGGTTTTATGGGGGAAAAGAGCATAATTTTGAAACACCATCACGGTGTTTCTTTCTGATGCCGATACATTGTTAAGCAGCTTATTGTTCATATAAATATTCCCTTTATCAGGGCTACAAAAACCAGAAATAATTCGCAGAGTAGTCGTCTTGCCACATCCGGAGGGACCAAGCAGCGAGACAAGTTCCCCTTTTTGCACAGTTAGCTCAATATCATCCAATGCTACCGTCTCTCCAAATTTTTTTGACACATTTTGCAATATAAGAGCCACTTTTCCTCCTTACAATCGTTCATATTGTTCAATTTTGCCAAATTTATTGATAACAGCTAAGCAAATTGTCACTATCACGATAAGCAAAGTTGAAAGCGCGGCGGCGGCACCAATATTGCCAGTATGAGCCTCTTTAAATATGGAGACAGCCATCAACTTGGTTCCTGGTCGCAATAAGAAAATAACAGCACTTAGCGTAGTCATCGACATCATAAAAATATAGATAAAACCAACCAGAAAAGCTGGCCGCATAAGAGGCAAGATGACTTCAGAGAACGTTGTTAGCCACCCAGCGCCGAGATTCAGGGATGCCTCTTCTATCGATTGCTCAATTTGTTCCAAATTGGTCATACCAACCTTGTAACCAACCGGCAAAAACCTAAAAATGCAGGAGATGATGAGAATAATAAATGTTCCCGTTAGTAAAAGAGGGGGATGGTGAAAAGCCAAAATATACCCAATTCCCACCACTGTTCCCGGAACAACAGAAGGAATTGCCGTGGTAAAATCAAGCAGTTGTCTGCCAAAAAAACGTTCTCTGACTATAAAATAAGCAATAAAGATGCCAAGAAAAGCGCCAATCGCCGCGGCGGGGATGGCCATCAAAACACTGTTTAATAACGGTTGCAGCCCATGTTTCCAGGCAAAACTGTAGTGATTTAAGGTGAACGAGTAATCGTGGCCCCAAAACTTAGCAAAAGAGCCAATCACAACAAATGAATACTGCAAAAAGTTCACCACGCCGACAACCAGAGCAAGATTAAAAAGGGCCCACTTAGCAAGACCCGATATCCCCAAAACTTCACTATAAGTCGACGATCCCGTAATGGTTGCATAAGAAATACGCCTCAACAAAAAATCGTGTAAAAAATATAGCAGTAGGCAAGGAACGAGTAAAACGATACACAATACCGCCGCCATTTCTACATCATAAAGACCCACCACCTGTAGATAGGCTGCGGGTGCCAAAGTTTGAAAATTCCCGCCGACCAGCATAGGGGTTCCAAAGTCGGCCATGGCACGAATGAAGATAAGCAGTGTAGCGCTAATTAAACCTGGGACCAACAAGGGTAAAGTCACCAGGCGAAAG
>NZ_JAUSCH010000046.1 GCF_030651595.1 Candidatus Oleimmundimicrobium sp.
GCTTTCTTTGTCCCTTAAGAGCATCAGAAACATGTTCCATGCAAACACTTGCCCCTTTCCTTTTTGCGGCATCTAAAGCAACCTCAAGAAGATATGAAACATTTCCATTTTTATTGGGACTTCCATTTATTCCAACAACCAACATATCTCTCCTTAAATTATTTAACAGTTATTAGCAAGCCCGGCTTACGACCCGATAGCCAATGGCTTGCTCACTAACGTTTGCTCGATAGCTGATATTTCAAATCTCTTACCATCTTTCATTCGTCTAAAACTACTTAGCTTGTTGTTAATTTTTACATACTCTATGCTCTCTCTGCTCTATGCTCCGCGCGCTCTGCTTTTAACCATCTGCTATCTGCCCCGCCAGAGGCGGGTAAGCATCTGCAATCAGCCATCTGCTACTTGCTACTTTGTTGTATCTCCTTCTACATCAATAGCTGCTTGAGCTGCAGCAAGTCTAGCTAAAGGAACACGAAAAGGAGAACAGCTCACATAAGTAAAACCATTTTTGTGGCAAAAATCAATTGAGGATGGCTCTCCCCCATGTTCACCGCAAATACCTAATTTAATATCAGATTTAGTCTTCCGAGCGAGTTTGCAAGCAATTTTAATTAATTTGCCAACACCTTTTTGGTCAAGAACTTCAAAAGGATTAACCGGCAATACTTTATCTTCAAGATACTTTGCCAAAAACTTTGCTTCAGCATCATCACGGCTAAATCCAAATGTTGTCTGAGTTAAATCGTTTGTCCCAAAGGAAAAAAAGTCCGCAAATTCTGCAATTTCATCTGCGGTTAAAGCAGCACGAGGAAGCTCAATCATCGTCCCTACTTTATATGAAATATTCGTTCCGCAATCGGCCAAAACCGATTCTACTGTTTTCTCAACTTCTTTACGCATAATCACGAGCTCGTTTAAGTGCGAAACCAATGGAATCATTATCTCAACCACCGGTTTAAACCCTTTCTTCTTAACGTTAGAAGCCGCTTCCATTATTGCTTTAACCTGCATTCTGTAAATTCCGGGATAAATTATGCCAAGCCGACAACCCCTCAGGCCCAACATTGGATTCGTCTCAGTTTCCGCCCTCACTTTATGCAAAAGTCTTTCTTTGGCCATAATCTCATCTTTGTTTGCACCCTTTAATTTCATTTCAGTAAGCTCAACTCTTAAATCAGTAAAGTTCGGTAAAAATTCATGAAGCGGAGGATCCAAAAGTCTGATGGTTACGGGCAATCCTGACATGGCTTCAAAGATGCCTTCAAAATCTCTTCTTTGGTGTGGTAGTAATTTTTCCAACACTTTTTCTCTTTCTTCATTGGTTTCAGAAAGAATCATTTGTTGCACGAGAGGCAAACGTTCATCGCCAAAAAACATGTGTTCGGTTCTGCATAGCCCTATTCCTTCTGCTCCAAACTCTCTAGCTTTCTTCGCATCTTCAGGGGTATCTGCATTTGCTCTTACGCCAAGTTTTCTATATTTATCCGCCCATTTAAGAATCGTTTGAAAATCTATGCTAACACTGGGAGGAATAAGCGGCGCCTCTCCTAAAATTACCCGGCCCAAGCTTCCATCTATACTTATAATATCTCCAGCTTTAATTGTTGTTCCATTGACCTCAAAAAGTTGTTTTTCCATATCCAATTTCAATGCTTCACATCCAGCAACGCATGGTTTTCCCATACCCCGCGCCACAACAGCCGCATGGCTTGTCATTCCTCCGTGAACAGTAAGTACGCCTTGGGCTGCTATTACACCATGAATATCATCAGGCGTAGTTTCCCATCGAACCAATATAACCTTTTTGCCCGCTTTTCCTTCTTCTTCAGCAGTATCCGCGTCAAAAACAACTTCTCCGCTCGCAGCTCCCGGAGAAGCAGGTAAACCAGTTGCGAGAACATCTAACTCGGCCTTAGGGTCAATTCGAGGATGAAGGAGTTGATCTAATTGAGAAGGATCAATTCTTTTTATTGCTATTTCTTCGGTAATTAAGCCTTCTTTCACCATATCAACGGCAATCTTTAACGCTGCAGCAGCTGTTCTCTTGCCTGTTCTTGTTTGAAGCATATAAAGCTTACCTTGTTCTATTGTGAACTCTACATCTTGCATGTCGCGATAGTGTTTCTCAAGCTTTTTCATTGCTTCTATCAACTCGTTGTAAACACCGGGCATTTCTTCTTTAAGTTCTACAAGGGTTTTTGGAGTGCGAACACCGGCTACAACATCTTCGCCTTGAGCATTGGTAAGATATTCTCCAAAAATTTTATTTTCACCAGTTCCGGGATCCCTTGTAAATGCAACTCCCGTAGCAGAATCATTCCCTTTGTTTCCAAAAACCATTGCTTGAATATTAACGGCCGTACCTAAGTCATCTGAAATCTTATATTCTTTACGATATGTCTTAGCACGAGAGTTATTCCATGATTCAAAAACTGCACTTATAGCTTTTTTAAGTTGATCCTCGGGATCCTTTGGAAATTCCTCACCGGTTTCTTCCTTTACAATCTCTTTATAGATATTAACCAACACTTTTAAATCCTCTGCTGTAAGTTCAGTATCTTGTTTAACCCCTCGCTTTTTCTTCATCTCTCTTAATTCGCGTTCAAATTTATTTTTGTCCACTTTAAGCACAATATCGGAAAACATCATCAAAAATCGCCTGTACGCATCATAAGCAAACCTATCATTTTCGGTTTGCCTAATAAGCCCTTCTATTGTCACATCGTTTAATCCAAGGTTTAAAACCGTGTCCATCATCCCTGGCATCGAAAAAGCTGCACCGGAACGAACGGAGAGCAACAATGGATCGTTGGTATCTCCTAATTGTTTTTTTATTTTTTTCTCTAACTTATTTTGGTGTTCTTTTGCCTCTTTTTCTAAACCCTCTGGAAGTTTTCCGGTCTTAGAGTAGATATTACAAGCCTCGGTTGAAATTGTATAACCAGGAGGAACGGGAAAACCAAGTTTTGTCATCTCCGCTAAATTGGAGCCCTTGCCCCCCAATATAAATTTCATTTTTGCGTTTCCTTCTTCAAAATCATAAACATACTTCTTGGCCGACATTTATAAACCCCCTCAAATGTAATTATCGTTTTTACTGTAATATTTTAATATCTCACTAGCCGTTTCTTCAATTGCTTTATGCGTAATATTTATAACTTTGCATCTAAGTTTTTTCATGATAGAACACGCGCACTCAAGTTCTTTAAAAATATACTTGATATCAGCGTAACCATTCTTTGGAGAACCTACCGATTCCAGTCTTTGCCCCCTAATTTCCCTCAATAAATTTGCATCAATATCGAGGCCAATTATTTTTTCCGATGGTATTTCAAAAAGCTGTTTAGCCGGTTCAATTCCATAAATTAAAGGGATGTTTGCCGCTTTTAACCCATGATAAGCCAGAAACATGGAAAGAGGAGTTTTAGAAGTTCGAGAAACTCCAATGAGAACGATTTCAGCTTCTTTAATATTTTCTATGCCTCTCCCGTCATCATGTTTAACTGCAAAATTCATTGCTTCAATTTTCCGAAAGTATCCATTGTTTATTTTTCTAGAAGCACCCGGATTGGACTCTGCTGTAATTTCTAATACATCTTCCAGCACTTTTATCGCCGGACCCAAAATATCTAATTCAGAAACACCATATTCGTTAGCCTTAATCTCTAAAAACTCTTTCAATCGAGGAATAACTAAACTATAAAATATTACACTTGAATCAACTTTGGCTTTACTTATAATTGTTTCAATTTGTTTTTCATTATCAATTTTCGGCCATTTCACTATCTTAAACTTTTCAGCAAACTGACTTGTTGCCGCCTTAGCTAACTGCTCTGCTGTATCACCCAATGAGTCTGAAAGTACATATATATTTCTTTTTACCGTCATCTATTTTGTCCTTTTTGCCAAAGTTAAATATATTCAACCAAAATATTAATCTTCTTTTTAAGGTAATGTTTATCCGGCAGCGATAGCTAACTTAGAAAAATCCGCAATCGTTTCAAATACCTGAACACATTTATTCAACAATTTTACTCTGTTATCCCGCAATTCTTTCTCTTTCGCCATTACCAAAACTTCATCAAAAAATTTATCTACGAACGGCCTCAAGTTTGCCAAAATTTTCATGACCTCTTCGTAGTCATCATCTTTTAAGGACTTATTTATGGCTTTTTCTGATTGTAAAATTGTCCAAAACAGAGTTCTCTCTTCTTCTTGTTTAAATAAATTTTCATTAACAGCTGTCCCTAATTCACCCACCGCCAAATTTTTACATCTTATGAACGCTGTAAACAAGTCTTTTATTAAACTTTCTTCTCTATATTTAGACATAATCTTAATTTTTTCTCTGAGAACTACCAAATTATTCAACCCTAATGCCAAAACTGAGTCAATAACATCATACTGGAACCCCGCGCTTAAAAATTGTTGTTTTAGCCTACCCAGGAAAAAAATCTTAAGTTCTTTTAAAATTTGAGCTTCATCTTGATAAAATTCTATCTTTTCTTTTTTATATTCAGATAACGCAAACTCTATAAGCTCAAACGGTGACAAATTTAACTCGCCATTTAGAATTATGCTTATTATGCCCTGTGCCTGACGACGCAAAGCATAAGGATCCTCTGAGCCGGTTGGCAAAAATCCTACGGAAAAACAACCTACTATGGTATCAATTTTGTCCGCAATGCTTACAATTTTTCCTACATCGGTTTTAGGTAAAATATCACCTGAATAACGAGGTAAATAATGCTCGAAGATGCCCTCAGCAACTTCTTTGTTTTCGCCGGATAATGCCGCATATTCTCTACCCATTACTCCTTGAAGATCCGGGAATTCTATAACCATCTCTGTTACTAAATCAGCCTTACTTAAATAAGCAACTCGTTTTGCATTATCTTTTGTTGAGTTCTCAACTCTTAATTTTTTAGCTAAAAAATTAGCAACCTCCTCAATGCGTTTAACCTTACCATGCATCGTCCCTAATTTATCTTGAAAAATAACACCTTTAAGTTTCTCAACATTTTGAGCAAACGGTTCTTTTTTGTCTTCTTCAAAAAAAAACTTCGCGTCTGCAAGCCGTGCTCTAAGAACTTTTTCATGACCCTTTCTTATGTTGTCGTCGTAAGCTGCATTGCCATTGTGAACAACTATAAATTTAGATTTTAACTTACCATCAATTCCATCAATGGGAAAATAACGTTGGTGCGACTCCATCGAAGTCGCTAACACCTCCCGAGGCAAACTAAGATAATCATCCGAAAATGTTCCACAAATAGCGTGAGGAGACTCTACTAAGTTTATCACCTCAGTAAAAGTTTTAGGGTTTATAACCGGCTTCTCTTCTTTCTTTTTTAAGAGTTTTTTGATGTCATTTTGAATAATTTCCTTCCGTTTTTCTTGATTCACAATTACTTTAGCGGCCTGTAAAAGAGGAAGGTATTCTTTGCAACTTTTTACTTCAATAGGATTTTTTGCAAGAAAACGGTGTCCCCACGTCAAATTGCTCGATTTTAAATTACCAAACGAAAAGCTTACAATTTTATCTTCATATAAAGCCAGAAGCCAACGAATTGGCCGAACAAAACAAATGTTGTCTCCCTGCCATCTCATGGATTTACGGAAAGAGATAGATGATATCAATCTTGGTAAAATATCGGGCAGAATCTCCAATGTTTTCTTGCCTTTTTCTTTTGTGGTGGCGTAAATATAAACCCCTTCGGGAGTTTCACGAACTTCCAAATCGGCAACATTTACTCCTTGCGATTTAGCAAACCCCTTTGCGGCAGCGGTCGGCTTTCCATCAACATTAAACGCCAGCTTCGCCGGTGGCCCTTTCGTCTCTTTTACTTCTTCCAGCTGTTGCGAATGCAATCCAATAACGTTTAACGCTAAGCGTCTTGGAGTTCCATATGTTCTTACTTCGGAAAAGGAAAGCCTGTTTTCACAGAGCAATTTTTCAGCCTTGCTTTTTAGTTGGCTAATTCCTTCATCAATTGACGCGGATGGCATCTCTTCGGTTCCAATTTCTAAAATCAAGTCACCTGTGTTCATCAACACTCCTGTTTTAATTATCAGTTTTTTTAAACCTGCCCGCCATTGCCTACTGCTTTATGCGATGGCAAGCGAGGAGTCCACAACCAACAGTAAAAAATAAGGAATTAAAACACTCCATTGATCCCCGGCTACTTTAAAAAGGGAAACTCCATTTCTTCCCTTTGTAATAGATAAGCATTAGCACACTTACGCGCAAGATCACGAACCCGCGCGATAAAGCGTGTCCGCTCAGTCACACTTATTGCCCCTCTGGCATCCAAAAGATTGAAAACATGTGAACATTTGAGAACATGGTCGTAGGCTGGCAAAACTAAATTTTTAGATAACACAATCTTACATTCTTTTTCAAATTTGTTAAAAAGATCGTTCAGCATAACTGTATCCGCTACTTCAAAATTATATTTAGACCATTCTACTTCACCGTGCTGATGAATATCGCCATAGGTTAAATCACTTCCCCATGTCAGGTCAAAAACACTATCTTTTTCCTGAACATACATAGCAATCCTCTCCAGCCCATATGTTAATTCAACCGAGATTGGTTTCAAATCAATGCTCCCTACTTGTTGAAAATAGGTAAATTGCGTTATTTCCATACCATCCAACCAAACTTCCCAGCCTAATCCCCAAGCTCCTAAAGTAGGTGATTCCCAATCGTCTTCGACGAAACGTATGTCGTGTTTTTTTGGATTAATTCCAATTCTTTCAAGACTCTTGAGATAGATATCTTGAATATCATCCGGGGCCGGTTTTAGCAATACCTGAAACTGGTAATAATGCTGAAGCCGATTTGGATTTTCACCATACCGACCATCAGTCGGTCTGCGAGAAGGTTCAACATAAGCAATCTTCCAGGGTTCTGGCCCTAAGCATCTTAAAAAGGTATGTGGATTGAATGTTCCCGCCCCTACTTCTAAATCATAGGGCTGGCCTATTAAACAGCCGCAATCGGCCCAATATGATTGTAAATTCATAATTATCTCTTGAAAATTCATATCTTTCTCCAAATCCAAAATTTAATAATAAAACCTCTCCCCTAAAGCAAATCCAACACACCCAGGACGAGAGGATTTTTTCTACAGCTCCACCCTGAATTAACTTTTACGGTACCGCGGTAAATGGATTATATGTATTAGTCGTTTCCCCTTCATACCTTTTAATATGAAAATTTATTTTTCTACTTTTCGGCTTAGATAATAAGCTAAAACTACCGACAATGTCAAAACAGCAAGAGCTAAAGCGCCATAAAACCCATACACACTGTACTCATAAAGAACTATTTTCCGACCAATAGCGACAAAAGCAGCTTCAAGAACAGCATCCCATGTTCTTTTACCGCTCAAATAGGCCATGGTTATTCTAAACATTTCAACAACAATGAAAAGAACAAGAGCTATATCCAAAAAATAGTGAATTTCCGATGGATTAAAAAAATGGTGAGATTGAAATGCAGAAAAAACACTATTAGCTAAATAACCAATACCCAAAAAAATAATTATAATCATTAAGACAGCCACCAAAAATTCGGCTATCTCCATACAAAAATTAAATTTTGTTACAAGCGGTTCCAGTTTGTTTTTTATCATTTAAGCCACTTTTTAATGTTATAATATAAGAGCTTTTAGAGTCAATCTTTTAACTTATTTATACAATCTCTGCTCTTAAGCTGAGCATGTATATTAAAATTTACATATTTTTTGGCAATCATTATAACTTCTTTTTTTAAGCCCTCTGGAATTTCAATATTATTAAAACTATCAGCTCTTGCCTTCAACAATATTAAAATTAAATCAGCCGCTTGGGGGCTTATAAAAATTGTATTTGATTCAATTTCACCGCGTTGATAGTCTAAATGAACACATTTTTCACAGACAAGTCCACCATTGCCACAACTAAAAAAGATTTTTTCAAAGCCACTCACAGCTTTATCACAAATAACACACCTACTAAGAACCGGCAAAAAACCGGAAAGAGAGAGAAGTTTTAAATCAAATGCTACTAAAAAAAGGTCCATATTAACCGATGTTTTAGACAGAGTTCTTAAACTGGATAATAAAAATTCAAAAACCCTTCTATCTTTTTCATGCTCAACAGAGATTTTATTCACTAAATCAAGCGCGGAAAACCCATAAGCTATCTTGTTTAGGTCCTCCCTGATTTCCGAAAAAGAATCTATGATTTCGGTTTGCGTAATTGTGTCTAAATTTCTACCCTGATAAAGCAAAAGATCAACATAGGTAAAAGGTTCAAGCCTTCCTCCAAATTTGCTTTTAGTTCGACGCAATCCTTTTGCAACGGCGCTTATTTTTCCTTGAGAATCTGTAAAAAAGGTTATAATTTTATCGGCTTCTCCAAGTTTTATAGATTTTAAAACTATCCCTTTAGTTTTACAGAGAGAACCTACAGACTCACGGGATGACATAAAAAGTCTCCATCCACCAGGCACCATACTCCAAATAATTAATTATATAAATAACTTGCTTCTCGATTTTTAATCTCCGTATTTCTTGTTTTATCATTTTTGGTTTTACTAAAACCTGAGAATTAAATCCCCTTGCCTTCATTTAAAAATTCTTCCATTAACTTTGTACCTGAACTTGTACCTATACGAGTTGCTCCTGCTTCTATCATTGATAGAACTTGCTTATAAGTTTTTATTCCACCTGATGCTTTAATCCCAAACCGGTTGCCAACAACTTTCCTTATAAGAGCCACGTCTTCAACTTTAGCCCCTCCTGGACCAAAGCCAGTGGAAGTCTTAACAAAATCGGCCCCCGCTTTTTTCACCATTTCCGCAGCTTTTTTCTTCTCACCATCAGTTAAATAACATGTTTCAATTATCACTTTCACAATCACATTTTTTAAATTAACTTCTTGCTTAGCTGAGTGCGCTGCTTCAACAACGGCAGCTATATCAAGATAAGCCTCATCAATATTTCCCATTTTTAAGAGCCCCATATTTATAACCATATCTATCTCATTTGCACCACTTAAAATACTGCTTGCAGCTTCAAAACACTTTGCGGCTGTGGAGCTCGCTCCCAATGGAAAACCAACAACAGTAGCAGCGCCTACGCTTGTTCCTTTTAGTTTCTTTTTTACGAAAGGAACGAAATAAGAATTTACACAAACGGTGGCAAAACTATACTTTATCGCCTCATCGCAGACAGAAAAAACATCGTCCACAGTTGCTTGAGGCTTTAAAATAGTATGATCTATATATTTCGCAAACTCTTCAGATGTCACTTGTCTCTCCTTAAAAAACTGAATACTTTCCCAAAACTAAAGCAGCTATGTAAAAATATATAAATAAACTAATTGCATCCATAATCAATGCCAGAAAAGGATTGGAAGAAACTGCAGGGTCTATCCCCATTGAATTAAACAACAAAGGAGCTACTGTGCCGGTAAAAGCACCCAAAATTATTATCAAGACATTTGCCACGGCAACAACTATTGCCAAAGGTAAATATTTTTGCCAAAAAAACGCAATTACGAAAAGTATACCACCCGTAATTATCCCCATCACCAAGGCGAGTCTCATCTCTTTTATGATACGCAAAAATATAGCTTTCGAGTTAATATGCCCAATCGCTAAATCGCGCACTGCTACAGTTGATGCTTGAAATGAACAATTGCCACCAACTGAGGTCATACAGGCCCAATAAACAGCTAAGGCGGGCAATGTGGCCAATAAATATTTAAAATGTTCCGCAATGGTTCCCACAACAACGACCTCGCCCACCACTGCTATAGCCAACCAGGGAAGCCTCGCTTGCAAAACTCTCGGGAACGGGCTCCGCATTACATCACTTTCTTCAATATCTATAGTACCAGATAATTTATACATATCCTCTGTAGCTTCATCTTCTACAACATCCAAAACATCATCGACGGTAATAACACCTAAAAGTCTTTGTTCTTGATCAACTACCGGTAATGCTAAAAGGTCATATTTTGAGATAATTTTAGCTGCTTCTTCCTGATCAACTCCAGCCTCAACATAAATAACGTTGGGATTCATAATGTCTTTTATTAATGTCTTGGGTGATGCTATTATTAAATCTCTTAAAGAGACTACTCCCACAAGCTGATTTTCGTCATTAACAACAAAAACATAATATATGTTTTCAATCTCAGGAGCCTTTTTTCTAAGCTCATCTATTGCTTCCTCGGTCGTTATGCTCTTTTTTAAGGTAACGACTTCAGGATTCATTAAGCCGCCGGCCGTTTTTTCATCATGTTTTAAAAGATTTCTAATTTCGGCTGCCGCTTCGGGCTTCATCACCTTAAAAATCTTCTCGGCTGTTTCCTTTGAAAGGTCTGCAATTAAATCGGCTCCATCATCAGAAGGCATCTCATTTAAAATTTCGGAAATAGCTGAAATACTTAAACTTTCAGCTATGTCAACTTGGTCGTCTTCCTCCATCTCAAGCAATGTGTTAGCAGACTGATCCGGTGCCCAAACCTCGAATATCTTCTTTTGATCTCTCTCATCAAGATGAGTAACAACTTCAGCGGCATCGGCTGAATAAAGTTTTCCAAGAATGGTTGTAACCTTGGATAACTTATTTTCAGCAAGCAACCTATTTACAGTTTTTAAAATAATTTCATTTCTTTCTTCCAATTGTTCCCTACCTTGCGTTCGTTAGTAGCCCATCTCGCGAATTATATCTTCTCTGCTCCGCCACTTTTTTTTAACCTTAACCCAAAGACTTAAAAAAATTTGACTACCCAAGAGGTTTTCTATCTCTTCTCGAGCTCTTTGTCCAATCTCCTTAAGCATCTTGCCGCCCTTGCCAATAATTATTCCTTTTTGAGAATCCTTTTCTACAAAAATATAAGCTTCTACATCAACTATATCTTTATCCGTTCTTTTAGAAATACTTTCAACTTTTACCACAACACTATACGGCACTTCTTCTCTTGTTAGCTCCAAAACCTTCTCTCTAACAAATTCAGCAATGATAACCTTTTCGGGCTGGTCCGTAATAGTATCGTCAGGATAATACTTTGGTCCCTTTGGCAATAATTCAACAGTTTCATCTATCAAAACATTCAAATTGTCACCGTTTAAAGCCGAAATGGAAATGATTTTCTTAAACTGGCCAAGGTCCCGCGCAATTTCTTCTTGAGCACTTAAATCAGCATGATTAATTTTATCTGTTTTATTTAAAACCAGAATAACCGGAGCATTAAGCTTATTTAATTCCTTGGCTATAAACGCATCTCCCCTACCGATAACCTGAGAAGCATCAACTACAAAAATTACAACATCTACTTCTTTTAAAGCACTTCTAACCTTTTCGTTTAAACGTTCTCCCAACAAATCATGCGGTTTGTGTAACCCCGGAGTATCTATAAAGATAATTTGAGCATCCGGCCGATTTAAAATACATCTAATTTTATGACGAGTAGTTTGAGGTTTATCAGATGTTATAACAACTTTCTGTTTCATAAGAGAGTTAACTAAAGTAGATTTACCCGTATTTGGCCTTCCCACTATGGCCACAAACCCGCTCTTAAAATTATCGTTCATTTAAATTTAATCCTCCCCAAAACTTAACTTCATGAGCAATCTATTATTTCCCGGCCCATATTCATTTTTCAAATAATCCGTTCTTACAAAACCCAACTTTTCATATAGATTTAAAGCCGCTTCGTTGACAGGGGAAACCGTTGTCTTTACCTCTTTTAACCCTTCTTCTCTTAAAAGTTCAATAATTTTCGTTAAAAAAAATTTGCCCAAGCCTTTCCCTCTTTTATCTTGGCATATAGAAAAACTTACTAAAAAAACTCGTTTTATCTCATTCCAGTCTCTGATAAATTCCGCTAAACCTTCAATTTTCCCATCTTCTTCCAAGATATAAACCTTGCCATATCTGATAAAAACAGGGAGGGTCCATTCATCCAATCCTCCTTGTCCAAAAGCTTCTTTTTCTAAAAAAACAAGTTTCTTAATTAAGTTAAAGTCAACTTTTTTAACAACTTTTACTTCCAAAAACGGGATTACCCTCCTTATGTGAAGAAAAAGCTTCAGGCAAAAGGTCTCTTATTTTTGCCTTTTTAATCTCTTTCTTCTTGTTCACCACTATAATCTCTAGGTCGCAACCAAACTCCCATAGAGCTTGCCTACATGCCCCACATGGAAAACAAAATTCTTCGGAATCAGAAACTAAAATTAAGGATTCAAAGTCCCGGCACTTTTCTGAAACTGCTTTAAATAAAGCAACCCTTTCCGCGCACATAGACAACCCGTAAGAGGCATTTTCCACATTACATCCGATAAATTTTCGACCATCTTTAACTATCAAAACAGCTCCAACCTTAAAATTAGAGTATGGAGCATATGCATTCTCTTTCGCTTTAAAAGCCAAATCAATCAAATCATTTATCTTCACAATCTATATCATCCTCTTCTTTTTCAAATTCACTCTTAGTAATTAAAATCTTCGAGATACGCCTTTTAATAACTCTTTCTACTGTAAAAGTTAAATTATATTTCGAATCAATTTTGAAATCGACCTTCTCTCCAGAAGTGGGAATTTTGCCAATTAAATCATAAACAAACCCTCCAATTGTTTCGCACTCCATATCGGGCAAATTTATTCCTAAAATTTCATTAATTTCATCCAAGCTCACCCGCGCATCAACTCGTATATTATTATCATCTATCCGCTCAACCATTACCATTTCTAAATCATACTCATCAAATATTTCGCCAACTATCTCCTCCAAAATGTCTTCTATGGTAACAATGCCAGCAGTCCCTCCGTATTCATCAACGACTATGGCCATGTGAGTCTTCCTGTTTCTTAGTTCTCTTAATAAATCATCCAGTTTCATTGTTTCAGGAACATAGTAAGCCGGGTGCATTAAATCTTTTAGAGGAGCAGAAAGCCTGTCGCTCTTAGGCCGCGCGAGTAAATCCTTCGCATAAATAATTCCCACTACATTATCGACAGTTTTTTCATATACAGGAATTCTGGAATGTCCTTTCTCAATTATTAAATCCAGCAACTCTTTAATCAAAGCGGTACTTTCTATAGCTACTATATCTATTCTTGGAACCATAATCTCTTTTGCCATGGTGTCCCCAAATTCAAAAATACTGTGAATCATTTCTTTTTCTTCTTCTTCAATCACACCCGCTTCCTCGCCAACCGTAACCAAGGTTTTTATCTCCTCTTCAGTAATAAAAGTTCCTTTTTTTAAAGGTTTACCTCCAATAAGTTTAATCAAAAGATTGGCAAGAACTGTCAAAAAATGGACGATGGGATATAGGGTGACAGATAAAATTAACACTGGTTTTGCTACAAACAATGAAATTTTTTCAGCATTCTGGGTGGCAAAAGTCTTTGGCGTTATCTCTCCGTAAAGAAGGACCAAAAAAGTAACGATACCAGTTGAAATAGCAACAGCATAATGGGAAACATATCTGGACACAAACATTGTAGCCAATGAAGCCGCTCCAATATTTACAACATTGTTGAGAAAAAGTATGGCTGCTAAAAATCTATCCGGTTTATCTAATAACCTTTCGAGCACAATTGCTCTATTGTCTCCTTTTTTGGCAAGAGACCTTACTCTTATCTTATTTACTGAGATAAGAGCTGTTTCAGCCATAGAAGAAAACGCAGACAAAAAAAGCAATATTAAAAACCCAACTAATTGAGATAAAATATTTAATTCCAATGTAAATACTCCTCCGTTAAAAATAAAATAATTGAAATAACAGTGTTGTGACTAAGAATCCAAAAATAGATCCAACCAAAACTTGGGGCCAAGAATGTACACCAGATTGAATCCGGCTATGAGCTATAATGAGCGCCATAAAGAACGCCAAAGTTGTCAAAATAATATTGTTGCCGATAAAAGCAATTGCCGCAGCCGCACTAAATGCAAGAGCGCTGTGCCCACTAGGCCATCCCCCCTCAAGAAAATTTCTATGACCTGCCCAAGCTTTAAGCGCAATTACTAAAATCCCAACTAAAAGTAGAGCCGTGATGGTCAAATGAATTGGCGCTTCTTTTATCTTTTGAAAAAAAGACGATGTAATTTGACTTAAAAGCGGAAAAAATACAAAATATCCAACCAGCAAAGCGTTTATGCTTGCAAGCAAAACTGCCGCAGCAGCAACATCTTTAGCAATTTTCGCTAAAGGATCAAAAGAAGTAATTGTAATATCAATACTATACTCTATCGCAGTATTTAATAGTTCGGCGGAGACCACCAATGATATAGCAAAAAGAATCAACATAAACTCGATACGGCTAACTCCCAAAACAAGGCTAGACATCAAAACAATTATTGCAGCTAAAAAATGTATTCTTATGTTTTGCTGAGTCCTTAAAACATATATGATGCCTTCAATAGCGTTATTGAAACTTTTTATCAAAGAGCGATCTTTCATTTAGCACCAAACCTATTTTGTGCAAATTTACTTAAAATTTCTTTTTCTCGTGCTTTCATAAGTTTTTTATCCTTATAATCAACATGGTCATATCCAAGTAAATGCAATATCCCATGAACAAGCAACAAATTTAATTCTTCTTCTAAAGAATGGCTGTCCTCCAAGACATTCCGCTGCGCAACGGTGGGGCAAATTATAACATCACCGAGTATTAGGGGCCGTTCTGTTTTGCCCGGTGGCATTTTTTCATATAAAGGAAAAGAGAGCACGTCTGTGGGCTCTTCAACCCCTCTATATTGAAGATTAAGTCTCTCTATTTCTTCCTCATCCATAAAAACTATACTCAATTCAGCTGATGAATCAATCTCCTCGGAAACCAAAGTAAATTCAGCTAATTTTTTTAAAGGTGCTAAATCTATTTCTACCCTATCTTGCCTATTATTTATTAGAATTTCCATAATTAAGCATGCCTTTCGAAGAAGAAACAACTTTTAAATCAGGATATTCAATTCTAGAATGATAGATGCTGGAAAGTGTTTGAGTAAATGATTCAGCAACTTTGTTAAGCTCGTTAAGTGTTAAGTTGCTCTTATCAAGCTGACCATCATTTAGTTTGTCTTGAATAATTTTCCTGGTAAGTTGTTCTAATCTAGCTGGTGATAATTTGGAGATTGTTCTGGCAGCTGCCTCAACAGAATCAGCAATCATAATAATTGCTGATTCTTTAGTTGCTGGTTTTTCACCTGAATAACGAAATTCAACTTCCGATACCTCGTGTTTACTCTCTTCTTTTTTAGCCCTATGGTAAAAATAAGTTATCAAACTAGTGCCATGATGCTGCTCAATAATTTCTATAATTTCCTTAGGAAGCCTATGTTTCTTGGCCATCTCAACCCCATCTTTTACGTGAGCGTTAATGATTAAAAAGCTCAAGTTAGGGTTAGTTTTATCGTGAGGATTTTCGCTACATATCTGGTTTTCAACAAAGAAAAAAGGTCGTTTTAATTTACCAATATCATGATAATAGCTGCCAACACGAGCAAGAAGTGGATTTGCTCCTATTTCTTCTGCTGCGGCCTCAGCTAAATTGCCCACCATAACACTATGGTTATATGTTCCAGGCGCATCTATCATAAGCTTACGTAACAATGGTTGTGTTGAATTTGCTAACTCCAGCAACTTAATATCTGTAGTTATGTGAAATCCCGATTCTAAAAACGGCAAGGCACCGATAGCTAGTATAGCTGAAGATATTCCACCAGCTAAACCCCATCCTATGTTTTTGAAAGCACCAAAAACATTAATATTTGAAATTAAACTTACAACGAAACAAAGACCAGCAAGAACTGATCCCAACCAAATTCCCGCTCTAGCAAGATCCCCTCTATGAACAACGTCTGAGACTAAATAAATTGCGAACAACCCACCTAAAATGGAAACAGTTAAATACTGTAGATTGTTCCCCAAAATTTGACCGGTTATTATGCTTGACAATATCAACATAATAATTCCAATTCGTGGGTTAAGAAGAATGGTGGTAAGCATTACGATAGCAGCTACCGGAATAAGATAACTAGGGAAAAATGGAGTTATAATTTTAGCAATTAAAGTAACAGATACTAAAAGAATTCCCAGTAAAAACAAGTAAGAAACATTATCATAAATTTCTTTATGGAATTTATAAATATAAACTGCAAAAATAAATATCATGCCTAATATCAATAAAATCGTGCCGATAATCTTATTGACCTCTATCCCTTTTTTGAGCAATCCAAGCTCCGCTAAAATCTTAATTTGTTCATCTGTGACAATCTCCCCTTCTCTTACTATTATTTCACCTGCAACTTTTTTAATGGTATATGGTTCAACCTTAGCTACGGCTTCATTTCTTAATTTTTGTGTTTGCTCAACATCATAATAATAATTAGGTTCAATAAATGCTCCCCCAATTTCAGTCGCCGCTTCTATTTGCGCGGGCGATAAAGTTAGAGTGGCAGCCATTCGGTCCAATTCCATTTTTTTATCAACTAAATCCTCTTCCATAATATTTCTGCTCATAACTTGAGTAACAATGCTAATGGTTTTTTCCTCTAAATTTTTGATTTCATCGTCCGATATTGTAAGACAAGTCGTGAGGGTTTTTTCAGAAATTGCGTAACCGGCTTTTTCTTTAAGAGCAGCTAAACTTGCTTCTAAAAGTTCTTTTTCGTTAGTGGGTTTAACTTTGTCATCATCTTTGGATAAAAGCTCGGCTTTAACATTTTTAACTTGCTTAAAAATGTTTGTAATATTTTCTTGAACTCGAGTTACGGCAGTAACGTCCCTCTTATATACTTCTTCAACGCTTGCCTCAACTGCTTCTTTCTGTTCTTTTGTTTTTTCAGCATCAATAAACTCTACTGTTCTAGAGGCCTTTACAGTCTCTGGACTTGGTTTCCCTGCTTCGATATCAATCGTTTCAGGAATAAAATCAAAAGCAAGAATGCCCGTTAATATAATAAAAACTGCGAATCCCAAAACAATTCTCTGAAGATTTTTATTTTTTAAAAACTTATTTTTTAAAAATGCTTCTTTTGCCTCGTTTAGAACATGTACTACCACTTTAATTCTCCTCAAAAATTTACTGTTTTTAAGTTTTCTTTTCCTTAAATTCCCTATAAACCTCAACTATTTTTTGAACCAACTTATGTCTAACAACATCATCGGCTGTTAAATGAATAAACGCAATATTATCAAGTTCTTTTAATATTTTTTCGATAATAACTAGTCCAGAGTGAACATCTCGTGGTAAATCAACCTGAGTTACATCTCCCGTTACAACAATCTTTGAACCAAAACCTAACCGTGTTAAAAACATCTTCATCTGTTCGGGAGAAGTATTTTGAGCTTCATCTAAAAGTATGAATGAATCGTTAAGCGTTCTCCCTCGCATATACGCAAGAGGTGCAACTTCTATGATCCCCTGCTCCATCATTTTTTGAAATTGTTCGGTATCCATCATATCATACAAAGCATCAAAAAGAGGTCGCAGATAAGGGTCAACCTTTTCAAACAATGTTCCGGGCAAATACCCCAACTTCTCTCCCGCTTCAACGGCTGGCCGAGTTAGGATGATTCGAGAAACCGATTGATCTTTTAAGGCCTTTATGGCCATTGCCATAGCTAAATAAGTTTTACCTGTTCCCGCGGGGCCAATTGCAAAAGTTATGGTATTCTTTCTAATAGCATCAATATAGTTTTTTTGGCCAGCTGTTTTGGGCCTGATAATCCTGCCTCGATGAACAAGTATTTTATCGGTAAAAATATCTTTTGGGGAAATTTTTGCTTCATTAAAAACTAACCCTATTGTTTGTTCTACAACTTGTTTATCAAGGTGACTGTCAGCTTCCAATATACTCAATAACTCTTTAAAAATCCCAGCTGCCACATTTACTTCATCTTCTTTTCCAGTAATCGAAATCTCATTACCTCTTACTAAAATTTCACCATTAAATTTCGATTCAATTAAGTTAAGAAATTTATCATTGTGTCCTAAAAGAGCAACCATCGGTTGATTCTCTGAAACTAAAATCTTTATCCGTTTAGTTTTCAATCCAATATTTCCTCACTTTAAAAACTATTAATGAAATTATATCAACTATCAATCATAGGATCGATAAAATGCTCCCCGGCAATAAGTGCCCTTGTCTTAAGATTCTGCCGCAAGCAATCCCCTCACTAATTCATTAACCATTTTTGCATCTGCCCGACCCTTTAAGCGAGGCATTACTTCTTTCATCACCTTACCCATATCTCTGGGTTCATGTGCTCCTGTGCTTTTAATTGCTTCAGCTATTATACCCTCCACTTCATCTTTAGTGAGTTGGGCGGGTAGATATGATTGAAGAATGTTTAACTCTTTCTGTTCTTTTTTAGCAGCATCAGTTCTACCAACCTTTTGGTAGATTTCTATGGCCTCTTTGCGTTTCTTCGTATGTCTTAAGACCGCCTCAATTACCTCGTCATCTGAAAGCTCTTTTTTCTTTTCAATTTCCATGTTTTTTATTTCAGCCATCAACAACCTCAAAGTTGATAACCGAACTTTTTCATCCTCATCTTTTGAAGCCGCCTTCAATGCCTCTCTCATATGCAACTCAATATCTTTTTTAAGACTCATGATTCCCCCTATGTAACTAATTTTCCCAATTTTTCTCCACCGAGCAAATGGAAATGCAGATGTTCAATTTCCTGACCTGAATCGGGCCCCACATTTACTATCATTCTGAAACCACTTTGCCCAATCTTTTGCCGTTTAGCAATTTCTTTTGCTGCCAAAAAAATATTGGCCATTATTTCAGCTTGATTTTCATTGATTTCGTTCATCGGATTAATATGTTTTTTGGGCACAATAATAATATGAATTTTAGCTTGCGGGTTTATGTCTCGAAAAGCTATCACCTTATCATCTTCATAAACAATTTCACTTGGAATTTGACCCTGTACAATTTTGCAAAAAATGCATTCAGCCATCTCGATCTCCCCTTAAATTTAATTTACAACACTAAAAGTGTTGTTCGTATTCCCATCCACAATCTTACCAAAAATTTCACCATTTTGAACTTCTAACGCCCGGACGCTTACAATTTGCCCCCGGAGAATATCAGAACCTTCAAAATTAACCTTTATGTAATTATCAGTATGGCCCATTAATAATTTTTTATCATTAAACTTTTCGACTAAAACATCTAATTCCCTGCCAAGAAATTGATTTAAAAAATTATCTGCCAACATTTCTCCAATCTTTATAAGCTTACGAGAACGGCTTTCTTTGATGGAATCTAAAATTTTGCAGTCCATTTCAGCTGCTTTCGTTCCACTGCGTGGCGAAAAACGAAAAACGTGCAACTTTCTAAAACTTATTTTTTCAATTACTGACACTGTCTGCTGAAAACATTCCTCTGTTTCTCCGGGGAACCCCACTATAACGTCGGTTGTTATGGCAACTTCCGGAATCAAACTCTTAATTTGCCGCACCACTTTATTGAAATCCTCAGCAGTATAATTTCTATTCATTGAACGTAAAATTTTATCAGACCCACTTTGAAGCGGAATATGAAAATGACGGCAAATTTTGGGCTTAGAGCTCATCAGAGAAATTAAATTAGGTGTTATCTCTTTTGGCTCAATTGAGCTTAAACGAATCTTTTTCAGACCTTCAATATCGTTTAGCTTAAGCAACAACTTCTCCAACAAACCTTCCTCTTGTATATCTTGCCCATACTTCCCAAGATGGATACCGGTTAACACCACCTCTTTGGTTCCCATATCAACAAGTTCCTCAACCTCACTGACAACTTCCCTTAAACTTCGGCTTTTTAGGGCGCCTCTTGCATACGGAATTATACAATAAGAGCAAAATTGATTGCAGCCATCCTGAATCTTTACCAATGCGCGAGTCCGAAAATTTACTTTTTCCGATAGCTCACTCTTTTTAACGGTATTGGAAACAGACAATGCCTCCGTTACCAAATGAACCAGGTTAGACTTTTCGCTGTTTTTCACCACTAAATTCACGTGCTCAATTAAATTTATATCATCTGGTTTTAGCTCAGCGTAACATCCGGTTACCACAATCAGAGATTGAGGATTTTTTCTTGTAGCCCGCCTTATTATTTTCCTGGACTTTGCTTCAGTCGCATTCGTTACCATGCAGGTATTTATGATATATATATCCGCAAGCTCTGTAAAATCAACAAACTTGAAGCCCTGACGCAGAAATTCACCGGCGATACGCTCTGACTCATATTGATTTACCTTGCACCCCAAAGTGTGTATTGCAAATTTAAGCACTTTCATCTCCTAATATACTTTTTCCGTGAGTACCTTAACCTTTAAAAAATCGACTAAACGAATGCAAAATAAATCTTTTTCTCCATCGCTATCAAAAGTAAATGCCGGGAACCAAAGAAGAAAGAATTGCTGTCATAAGTGCTTCATCTTGACGAAGGATGGATAAGGAAACTCTCTTCATTTTAATAACAGAAAAACCTAACAGAATAATTATAAACTTCCAGCTTTTAAGAAACTCTCTTTTTCATGCCTAATCCCTTATCTTTAAATTCTGCCATGTCTTTTAATAGTTTTTTTCGCGCTGCGCTTAATTTAGTAGGAGTAGCAACATTAATTCTTACAAACTGGTCCCCACTTTTTCTGTTATTGAGATAAGGCAGACCTTTCCCTTTTAAACAAAAAATTGTCCCGCTCTGAACACCGGGAGGAAGTTTCAGCTTTTCGTTCCCGCCAAGGGTTAAAACCTCAATTGTGGCTCCAAGAGCAGCCTGACTAAAACTAATAGCATAATCACAAATTACATCGTAATTATTTACCTCGAAATAATTGTGGGGTTTAACATATACATTTATATATAAATTACCTATAAGCCCTCCGCGAAATCCGGCTTCACCTTGACCTCTAATTTTAAGTCGAGACCCCGAAGGAACTCCCGCTGGAATTTCAATGGAAATATTACAGTTTTCGTTAACTCGTCCTTCCCCGCCGCAAGCTGAACATGGAGAAGTGATAATTCCCCCTCTGCCGCCACATTCCTTGCAGGTATGAGTTTTCACCAAGTTTCCAAAAAGACTCCTTTGGGTTGAACGGATAAACCCTGAACCTCCACATGAAGGACAAACTTCAACAGAGGTTCCATACTCGGCCCCGGTGCCATTGCACTTCTTGCAAGTAACAGCCTTTTTAATATTTATAACTTTTTTAACACCTCTTTGGGCTTCTTCAAGTTCAATCGCAACTTCATAAATTAAGTCAGAGCCCCTTTCTCTCGTTGGACGTGTTTCACTTTGAAACCCAAAGTCTCCAAAAACCATCCCGAAAAGGTCTTCAAATCCACCAAAACCACCAAACCCAGCGGCACCCGTTTTAGCATGACCAGAATTATCGTATTGGTATCGCTTTTCAGAGTTAGAAAGGATCTCATAGGCCTCAACAATTTCTTTAAACTTTTCTTCGGCGTCAACGTCAACGGAATTTACATCGGGATGATATTTGCGTGCTAAATCACGATACATCTTTTTTATTTCTTTTTCAGTTGCATTCCTGCTCACACCTAATATGTCATAATAATCTTTCTTCCCCATTACATCTCCTAACTATACAAAGATTCAAGAAAATAACTCAAACTTTTAGAAATACTTTCAACAACCGATATTGAGCGAAAATAGTCAAGACGAGTTGGCCCCAAAACACCCAGCGCTCCCAAACTCTGACCTTTTGCTCCGTAAGTACCAAAAACCAAACTACACTCATCGACCTCATCTTTGAGGTTTTCATGACCTATTCTCACAGAGACAAAACCCGGTTTCGAAGTGTCTTTATACAAGTTTGCAATGATATCACCTTGCTCCAATATTTCCAAGATTAATTGAATTTTCTTCGAATTTTGGAATTCCGGTTGAAGCAAAATGTTTGATGTTCCTCCAAGAAAAAATTGCTCATTTTCTTCACTAGTAAAACAATCCAAGATATGTCTCATCACCCGCCCGGCCACGTCTCTAACCTCAGGCGAAAATTCAATTAAGTTTTGCCCAATCTCCATAATCTCTTTTGGCCTTAAATTATCAAGCCTTTCATTTAACAAAATTTCGAGATTACGAAGGCATTTTTGAGACAACTCATAGTCTAAATCTATAATCTTTTTTGAAACATAACCCGTATTCATGATGACAACTATCAAAACAGTATGAGGCCGAATTAATATCAAATCTATATGTTTTAAGTAATTTACTTTTGAGGAAGGGGCAAAGACAAAAGCAACATATTTGGTAAGTCTTGATAATAAATGTGAAGTTTCCCGCATAAGAACATCGAGTTCGTTGTTCCCCGCAGAAAAAAGTTCACAAATGGACCCTTCTTCAGAAAAAATAAAATTTCTTTCTTTCTTGAGAAGCTCATTAACATAATACCTGTATCCGCTATCTGTAGGTATCCGCCCAGCCGATGTATGCGGTTGCAGCAAATAACCTGCTTTCTCCAAATAAACAAGTTCGTTCCGAACCGTAGCAGAACTAACTTTTAAGCCATAGTTCTCGACAATCCGCTGTGAACCAACCGGTTCCACGCTTTTAATATAATCTTCAACAACCGTTTTTAAAATAAATTCCTTACGACTATCAAGAGCTTGCACTTTAGCACTCCCCTTTATAGACTGCTAACACCTTAATAAATTATCATCCTAAGTTTATTGTGTCAATCTCATACAAATTCAGCAAAAACTTCGTTGGCTAAAAACAAACCCCTCTTTGTTAATTTAAGATTTTCTCCACTTGCCGGGCAAACAAGAAGCCCTTTTTCGATTAAATCGTTTATTTGCTGTCCGTAAGCATCAAGTAATTTAAAACCAAATTTTCTCTCAAACTCATTTAGGTTGATGCCGTCAAGTAGCCTTAAGTTTAAAAAGAGAGTTTCACTTAGAGCAACATTGTCTGACAACTTTTCACATTTCTCTAAAACACTCTCACTCAACTTAAGCTTTTTGACATAATCAATTGGACTATCAATATTCTTGTATCGCCAATTGCCGAGATGGGAATGAGCTCCCGCTCCAAAACCTAAGTAATTTTCATTTTTCCAATAAAGCAAATTATGCTTGCATTCTTTCCCGGATTTAGCAAAATTAGACAATTCATATTGAGTTAATCCCATCTGGTTTAAAAAAGCAGTACATTTGAGATACATGTCAGCTTGAATATCTTCTTCAGGCACATCAAATAAACCATCAATTATCTTTTTGTGAATAATGGTTCCATCGTGAACCTCAAGACAATAAGCAGAAATGTGCTCAGGATCAAGCCCAACTGCTTTTTCTAACGTATCGCTCCAGCAATTTACAGTTTGTTTTGGAATCCCAAAAATTAAATCTAAATTAACGTTATCAAAACCAGCCTTTTTGGCATATGAATAAGATTTACAAATCTCCTCTGAAGAATGCTTTCTACCTAAAATCTTTAACATCTCATTATCAAAGGCTTGCGCTCCAATACTCAGCCGATTAAATCCAATGGCTCTTAATCTTTTTAATTTATCTTGAGTTATCGTTTCGGGATTTGCTTCAATGGTTATTTCGATTTCACTTGAAACTGGAAATGATGAAAAACAGGTCATGTAAATTTTATTAAGGTAGTTTACGGGCAAGATAAAAGGAGTGCCTCCGCCAAAATAAATTGAAATAATTTCCCCTAAAGCTTCATGCCCTTGAGCAAATTTTTCAATTTCAATGCAGATGGCCTCAACATATGAAGCATAGAAATTCTCGAGGCCGGAATATGAATTAAAATCACAGTAATTACATTTCTGTTTACAAAAAGGGATGTGTATATACAATCCAAGAGGCTTGTTATCAGCCATAAATTTAACCTTAATCCTATTTTTCTTTATCTACCTTTAAAACCGCTAAGAAAGCTTCTCGTGGAACCTCAACGCTCCCTATGTTTTTCATCCTTTTCTTACCCGCCTTTTGCTTTTCAAGAAGCTTTCTTTTACGAGTTATGTCTCCGCCGTAACATTTAGATAAAACATCTTTACGTTTAGCTTTTATTGTTTCACGGGCAATTATTTTGCTCTCTATAGCCGCCTGTATTGGTACATCATAAAGCTGACGTGGAATTATCTCCCTTAATTTATTAACAAGTTCTCTCCCTCGAAAATACGCGGAGTCCCTGTGAACTATAAAAGACAAAGCATCTACCGGTTCTCCGGCAAGTAATATATCAAGCTTAACCAAATCTGACTCTTTGTAACCAATATGCTCATAATCCATTGAGGCATATCCCTTAGTGCGAGATTTTAAGGAATCATAAAAACCATACATCATTTCACTTAAGGGAAGATGGTAATGAAGCTGTACCCTACTAGTGCTAAGATACTGCATATTCTTAAATTCACCACGTTTTTCTTGACACAAATCCATAATTCCACCGACAAATTCAGGAGGGAGTAGAATTAAAATAGAAACATAGGGTTCTTCAATTTTTTCTATTTCACCCGGAGAAGGAAAGTTGGCCGGATTACTGATAACTTCGGATGTTTTGTTAATTTTTACCACATTGTATACAACATTAGGGGCAGTCGCGAGCGAATCTAATTTATATTCTCTTTCTAAACGCTCTCTTACTATCTCCATATGCAAAAGACCCAAAAAACCACAACGAAACCCAAAACCCAAGGCCTTTGAAGTTTCGGGTTCATAAGCAAAAGAGGGGTCGTTTAGTTTAAGCTTATCAAGAGCATCCCTCAAATTTTCATATTCGCCCCCATCTATCGGATAAAGTCCGCAAAAAACAACCGGTTTAGCTTCTTTATACCCGGCAAGAGGTTTATCGGTAGGTCGCTTTTCTTCGGTAATAGTATCCCCTGCCTTCGTTTCTTTTACATCTTTAATTCCAGCTATCACATAACCCACTTCGCCAACAGATAGTTTGGAAACGCTTGTCATTTTAGGACGAAATACCCCTACCTCTTCCACTTCTGCCACTTTCCCAGTTGCCATCATTTTAATTTTCATACCGGGTTCAATTTTCCCGTCAAAAACCCTAACAAAAATTATTACGCCCCGGTAAGAATCATAAACCGAGTCAAAGATAAGCGCCTTTAAGGGGGCCTTTACGCTCCCCTTGGGTGCGGGAATCCTTTCAATTATGGCCTCTAAAACTTCATCTATTCCTTGTCCCGTTTTAGCACTCACCAAAAGAGCATAAGACGCGTCAATCCCTAAACTCTCTTCAATTTCATGTTTAACTCTTTCCGGCTCAGCACTGGGCAAATCAATCTTGTTAAGAACCGGAATTATTTCTAAATCATTATTTAAAGCAAGAGAAGCATTGGCTATAGTTTGCGCTTCAACCCCCTGGGAAGCATCAACAACCAAAAGTGCTCCTTCACAAGCAGCAAGACTTCTTGAAACCTCATAGGTAAAATCTACATGACCCGGAGTATCAATTAAATTTAAAATATATTCTTCTCCGTCTTTGGCTTCATAAGAAATCCTTACGGCTTGAGCTTTAATGGTTATACCCCGCTCACGCTCTAAATCCATTTGGTCTAAAACTTGCTCTTTCATCTCCCGTTTAGAAATGGTGTGAGTGACCTCAAGCAAACGATCTGCAAGGGTTGATTTTCCATGGTCAATATGAGCAATTATCGAGAAGTTTCGAATCTTCCGAGGATTTAAAGTATTCATTTATCTTACGTTTTTGCCTCTCTTAAATTTATCTCTAATTAGATTTGTAAAGATTGAAATTTCCTCAAGCTTTAAAACTTTTATAATTAAAAGATAGATAAAAACTCCGACACCTATCCCTGTGCCAACTGAGACAGCTTGTCCAATTGTAGCTTCTCCCATCAAAGAAGCCATTAATTTCCAGCTAAAAAATGCCCCCACTCCAAGCGCCGCGGAAGCTAAACAAACTTTAAAAAAAGTGATCATTATTTTGCGTCCATCCATTTGACCAACCCGCTTTCTCATGATGATAAGCAGGCACAAAAAGTTAAAAGTCATAACAAACGAAGTTGAAAGCGCCACTCCACCATGTTTCAATGGCCCAATTAAAGCCCAGTCACAAAAATAATTCACTGTTATGGCGATAACTGCAACTATTGTTGGCGTTATGGTGTCTTTAAGAGAGTAAAAAGCTCGATTTATAAAATGTAACACACTAGCCGAGGTAAGACCCAAAGTGTAAAACAACAATGCGTAAACTGTAGCCGCGGTTGCATCCGGACCAAATGCTCCTCTTTCAAAGAGCAATTTGACAATAGGTTTTGCAAGAACCATCAAACCAACAGAGGCGGGAACCATTATCAAAAAAATCAGTCTTAAACCCAAAGAAAAAGACTTTTTTAAACCGGAAAAATCATTTAAAGCAGCTTGTTTGGAAAACATGGGGAAAAACACGGTTGAAATCGCAATTGCAAATATTCCCATGGGCAAACTCCATACCCTGAGAGCATAATGAAGAGCAGCAACACTTCCGGCTTTTAAAATTGACGTAAAACGAGTATCAATAAATACGTTTATTTCAATACTGGCCAAACTAAAAACGATAGGAATAACAAGCGCCGCAATTTCTTTTACGCCGGGATGATTCCACGCTAATTTAAATGAGTAAGTCCACCCTTTTTTTCGTAAAAAAGGTATCTGAAATAAAAGCTGGACCAATGCGCCCAATGTAACACCAACTGCCAAACTAATCGGACCCAGTTTGGGCGTCAAAGCCACAATTGAAAAAATGACAAGAATATTAAAAAAAATGGGAGCGAGAGCCGGAGCAGTAAAATGATTGTAGCAATGCAACATCCCCATCACAAAACCCGACATTCCCAAGAAGATAATTGCGGGAACCATTATCCGAGTCATTTGCACGGTAAGATTAAACTTAGCAGAATCAGCTATAAATCCAGGAGCCATTAATTTGCTTATGTGCGGAGCAAAAATAAAGCCGATTATCATAAAAAAAGTGAAAATTAAAAATAGAAAATTTGCGACGCTACTTGCGACTATATCTATACTTTCATTGTCTTTTTTTATTAAATACTTCGTGATTACCGGAATAAAAGCAGAGCCGATGGCCGCGCTGCCAAAAAGTTGCAATAGTAGGTTTGGAATTGCGTAAGCTACCCTGTATGCATCGGCAGCCATTCCGTTTCCAAAATAGGCGGCCATAACCACCTCTCGGAAAAAGCCGAATACACGGCTACCCAAAGTTGCGACCATAACAATTAGCGTTGCTTTAGCTAAAAAAGATTTCTGAGTAGATTTTTCATTCTCGGGTAAATTTGTTTGAGACACTACTGCCTCTTCAGCACTTACCTCTTCAAAAAATTCCATATCCAATTGACTCCTCTTAATAATCAAAGCATTATATCATATCTTTTGGTTATCTTGTCAGCTTATAAATGATATGTTATACTGCCCCATGTTTTATAAATATATAGGAGGAGAAACTTTTGGCAAATATTAAATCGCAAATTAAGAGAACAAAACAATCCGAGGTAAGACGTATAAAAAATAAAAGCGTAAAATCTAAGTTAAAAACGTTAATTTCATCGTTTAATAACGCTGTTAAAGAAAAGGATAAAGAAAAAGCATCGAGCATTTTAAATGAAACGACAAAGGCGTTAGACAAAGCAGCTTCAAAAAAGATAATACATAAAAATAACGCAGCCAACAAAAAGGCAAAACTCACAAAAAAGTTTGCTAATTTGGTTAAAAAAGTGGCGGAAGAAATTAAAAAAGTTCCTAAGGCCGTTTCAAAAACTGAAGAAGAAGCACCAAAGATTACAAAAGAAAAGGCCGTAGTTAAAAAATCCGTAAAATCAACAAAAATAAAAAAGGCCGCGACTAAAACAGCTACCAAAAAAGATACAAAGAAACCGGCCGCGAAAAAGAATACTGCTAAAACATCTACAACAAAGAAAGCTTCAAGCACCGCCAAAAAAAAGACTACTGCTAAAAAAACTGAACCAAAAAAGAAAGCGTAAATTTAAAAAAGCCGCCTCTCGGCGGCTTTTTTAAGTGCTAAAATCACTATTTACATATGTTTAAATTTTATCCCGATTTTTAATTCTTCAAATCAATTTAAAATTCTTGCAATTAAAGTTTCCAATGTCAACCGCGGTTCCTTTTTACTTGTTTTTAAATCAACTTCAGCTTCCAAAAATAACTCATGTGCTCTTTTAAGTTGCTCAATGGTAAAATTTCTACTTTGTTCTCGATAGTTGCTAACCACAAATGGAGGCAGCCTTAATTCTTGAGCCAGTTTTGAGTATGAAATCCCTCTAACCTCCAAAAGAACTTTGGTTTTAAACAATAATCGAAACTGCCGAAGTATCATATGAAATAAAAAAGATATTGGCTCTCCGCTCTGGATTAGGTTATCCAAAACAGCAAGAGCTTTTCCTTCTTGACGTCTACCAATTAAATCTACGAGCTCAAATGTCGAATTTTCAGAGGATTTCTTTATTAAAGGTTTGATGTCATCTAAATTTAGCAACTTTTTATCTTCATGATAGAGACATATTTTCTCAATTTCACTTTGCATCCTCATTAAATCGTTGTCAAGATTTAAGCAAAGATAATTAATTGCTTCATCGGCAACCTTCTTGTTTTTCTTCAAAAACCTTTCTTTTACCCATTTTGGCATTCCTCCCCGATTTGGAGACTTATACTCGTAAACATAACCTTCGTTGTTTGCTACTTTATAAAGCTTGCTTCTCTTGTCAATTTTAGTTGCCATTAAAATAAAATGAGTAAAGACCGGTGGTTTTGTAATATAATCTATAAGCACATCAGAGGCCGTTAATTTATCCGCTTCTTTGACAACTATAAGCCGCTTGTCTGAAAAAAAGGGAGGAGTGTTTGCAGCTCCTAAAATTACATCAATGCTCGTTTCTGACCCTCTGAATTCTTCATAATTTAAGGTCAAATCCACAGTATCTGAAAGTCTTTTTTTAAGCCGATCTACCGCTTCCTCAAGAAGCAATTTTTCCTTTCCGTATATTATGTAAATTGGTTTTAATTCTTTAGCGTTCTCTTTTTTCAAAAAATTCTCCTTAGATTAAGTTCATAAATAACTATTTTAATAATATACCAAATTACCAAATCTTAACTTTAAAAAATCATTTAATAAAATGAGATTGCCGCGCCCTTAGGGCTCGCAATGACCAATCTGCAATCAATAGTCATTATTTTTTGTTTTTTAACCTTCAGTGGGTCGGACAAATCGAAACTTGAGGCCGTCCCGATGAAACGAGTGGAAGGCTGGAAAGCTCACCACGGTCGGGCAGGCCCTCCACCTACCTGCCAATGCCTAATGGCATAATAGGCGTAGGCAGGTCGCCGCCGAGAAGTGAAGCGGGGAGGAGAAACGCTCGAATCAAGAGCCAAGAACAACCCGCAAAAAAATATAATCAAAACCGAGATTGCCGCGCCGTGCCTACCGGCAGGCAGGTCGCTTACGCTCCTCGCAATGACTTCTTTTTAGTTTTGCATAATTAATTATGGAGGCTGGAGGCTGGCAGCTTACTTACTTCTCTGTTTCCACCCAAAGCTTATGACCGTCAGATGTTATGGTTATTGTTCCATTTCTATCAGTTCTATAAGTATCAATACCAAGTTCTTTAAGTTTCTTTAAAGTTGAGCTTGCCGGATGGCTATAACGGTTATTTCCCCCTACCGAAATCACCGCAACCCTTGGGCTTGCGTTTTTAAGAAATTCCATATAACAACCGCCGGAGCTTCCATGATGCGGAACCTTCAAAACATCACACGCTAAATTCACCCTTCGTGATAATATTTCTTTTTCTGCCTCCTCTTCTATGTCGCCGGTAAACAAAAACGATATATCTTTGTAAGATAGCTTTACAACAACTGAGTTGTTGTTTAAATCCGAGTCCGTTCCCGTGATAAATTCTTCTTCAGGATGAAACACAAGCAGTTCTATCTCTCCAATTAAAAATTTTTGTCCGGCTCGAGCCAATTTATAAGTGGTGCCCTTCTCTTCTGTCGCCGAAAGAAAATCCACATATAGTGAAGAGGTATGAGCTTGGCCACTGTCTAAAACCATGCCCACATTATAATGGCTAAAAACTTTTGCTAATCCCCCAACATGATCAGCATGAGGGTGAGTCAGAACAAGCAAATCGATTTTTCTAACACCTAATTGTCTTAAATGGGCATCTAAACAATTATAATTTTCTCCCCCATCAATTAATATCGTCTCCCCTTGTGGTGCTCTAATCAAAAATGAATCTCCTTGTCCGACATCTAAGAAACTTACAGAAAAATCTTTAGGAAGAGAGCTTGTCCCTACTTGAAACCAGATGGCAACTGAAAAAATAATGAGAAATAAAATTACAATCCATTTTAAACTCACAGAAAATTTCTTGCGCTTTAGATAAAACAAACCCCCGGCAAGCGCCCCATAATATCCAAAAAATGCCGTAAAAGTTGGGCGGGGGAAATTAATATTTCCTCCGGGAACAGAAGCAAAAAATCCCGCGGTGCTTCTTAATAAATAAAGAAATAGGCCCGTTAATTTATAAAACGGCAGCGAAAGATGCCGAGAAAACAATCCCACAACTGAAGCACATGCCCCTGTAAAAAGCGTTGGGGCAAGTAAAGGAGCAACGATTAAATTAGAAACCGTTGTCATTAAAGACAAACGTTGAAAATAGTAAACCAAAATTGGCAATAACCCTAATTGTGCTCCAATGGTTGCGGAAACAAGAGTGTTTAATTTTTTAAAAGGCGAATTTAATTTCGGTTGGATAATAGGAGTTATAAAAATTATTCCAAGAGTAGCCGAAAAAGATAATTGAAAACCGACATTGTAAATCATAAACGGATCGTAAACTAATAAAATTAAAGCAGCAGCCGAAATTGCCGACAAAATATCCTTCTCCTTCGCAAACAGCCATCCAAAATAGCCAATTATAAGCATAATTGAAGCCCTTAAAACCGAAGGTTGATTGCCAACTAAGAGTGCGTAAAAAGAGACAAATACAATTGTTAACGTGGTTCTTATGGGAAGGGACACCTGACTAAAAATTAAAAAAATAATTCCGGCAAGAACCCCCACGTGCAACCCCGAAACAGCTAAAAGATGAGCTACACCCGCTTTAGCAAAATCATCTTTTACAATATCTGAAATTTGAGAACGATCACCAAGTAAAACTCCATTTAAAAGAGCTGCCTGTCCCGGGTTAAGAGCAAGCTCAGATTGAGCTTTAAGTTTTTTGCGCGACCCAATAATAAAATTTTTCTTTTCACCACAAATTTCTATACTTTTAGGATAGACGGAAAACAGCACTGCCATTTTCTTTCTTAAAAAGTACTCCTTGCAATTAAATGAATCAGTATTTTCGGGGATATAGGGAGTACCTTTAACCATGACAAATTGCCCCGGCTGAAGTCCGCAATCCAATCCTCTTTGAACGCTTACCCTGGTTTTCTCTGATACAGAATAGACATCTTTCCCATCATTTATCTCGCTTATTTTTAAATCGAAAACAACTTTATCGCCTTTTTTTAAAGGTTCGCTAATCACGTCTCCCTTAACCACAACGGCCTTATTTTCCTTAGCAAATTGAGACAACTGACCGTTTTCGATGTGGCTTCTGGCGAAACTGATAAAGAAAGCGCCAAGAAAGACAAATATTAAAAGAACAAAAACCTTAGTAAGTTTTGGCGACTTTGAATAAGTAAAAAAGGCAAGCAAAATAAGTGTAAAAAGTAGAATGAATAGATAAATAGCTTGAAAATTAAAAAAATTTCCTATACCAAGACCGAGAATATATGCCAACGAAAACCAGAAAATAGGCGGCAAACCCTTTCCTCTCAATTGGCCACAACCCTATCTTTTATGCTCTCAAACTTTTTTGCCCCAATTCCTTCCACTTCTAAAAGTTCATCTATCGTCTTAAAGCCCCCGTGCTCAATTCTATAATCGACAATCCTTTGAGCGATTACTTCACCAATCCCGGGTAACTCTTCAAGTTGTTTAGCAGTAGCCGCGTTGATATTGACGGGGCCCAATACCGCAGATGCCTCAAAAATTTCAGGAGGCAAATCTTCCCCCACTTTTGGCACATATATTTTTTGGCCATCGATAAGCTTTGCGGCTAAGTTAAGCGCTTCTAAATTTGCATCTTCCACTGCTCCACCCGCTTTTGCGATAGCATCCTTTACCCTGTCTCCTTCTTCAAATAAGTAAACATCCGCATTTTGAACAGCTCCACAAATATAAACATAAATTTTTCTTACTTCCTCTACTCTCTCCTCTTCTATCCCTTTCAGGTCTTCAACTTCCTTTACTTCCTTAACCTGAACCACAGGTTTACTTCTTAGATATAGTGTTCCACTACCCAAAATCAAAAAAGCAACAAGAGCCCCAACAGCATAAACCTGCCCCTTGCTCAAATAAAATTCGTCAAAGATTTTCTCAATAAACTCTTTAATTTTTTCCAAAACAACCATTCCTTAAAATGTAAAAAGCAACTGAGAACTATTTTTCTCCATAAACTTTTAAAATCCTTTAAATTGAGGAATTTTATTTGTTATCGCGAGCGAAACGAAACGAAGCGCGACGATCTCGAAGTTCCTGGTAAACAGAGATTGCTTCGTCATCCAACATAACGTCGGAATCCTCGCAATGACAAAATTCAACAGTCTCGTCTTCAGCCATCAGGAAAAACAAGGGTATGGGGTGAAGTTAAAAAAAAGGGGGGGGAATACTTCCATCCGTCATTGCGAGGATTCATCCTGAGCTCAACCGAACGGTGAAGCCCCTGACGGCAGGCAGGGAAGCAATCTCTAAACAGAAACATGGCAGCATGTTGGTGCAATTAAAAGAATATGGAGCAAAGTTCAGCCAAAAGGAAAACTTAAGAGCAGAAAGGAAGAGCTGTTAATTGTGAGAGTAAGGGATTTTAGCAGTCCGTTTTAAAGTCTATAGATTTGCAGTTCTTTAATTGTTTTAGCAATTGAGTCGAAATCTTTATCATTATGGAAAAGTACAAGTCCGTTTTCAATGGCAATTTGAGCAATGAAACAATCTACTAACTTTCTTATTGTAAGTCCTCTTCTTCTGCAAGCTCGATAAATTTGGGCAGATTGGATATAGGAATGAACGTCCTTTAAGGAATAAATCGGAAACTCTAAAAGACGAGATTTCACAACCTTAAAATCCTTATCTGATTTAATGCCCTGTAAAATTTCAGCAACGATAATATCGGCGAGACAGACGTCATCTTCCTTAATTAACTTGTGCATAGCAACCCTATGAAGTGTGTCCGCGCCTCTGAAAAAATCTATCCAAACTGAGGTATCAATCAATATCAAAACGAGTGCCCCTTAGCTCCTCCAGATTTCCTTCCCACACAACTTTTCCTTCAAGTTTTAAAATTCTCTTACGCTTTCTTCTTTCAACCAGTTCTTTCAAAGCCATATTAACCAGGTCTTTTTTGGTTTTAAGCTTCGTCAGTTTTAAACCTTCTTTTACCAATTTATCGTCCAAAACTATATTTGTTCTCATTCCGCTCACCTCAAAGCACAGCTTCTATATCAGGTACACACAATATACCATAATTATGTGTATGATTCAATACGATTGGAGTTAGGAGCTTCTAAAATTAACCATAAATCAATGACCCAACAGACTACTTAACTATTTTAAGGATTTCTTTGAATTTTGGGCCTTCAGCAACCTTTAACAGTTCAAATAACGCAGTCTCCACGCTTGTTAAACTTCCGCCCACTTCCTTTATCCGTTCCAAACCAATCTGTTTATTCTTAGCCGTTCTTGAAGAAATGGTATCGGCAACAACTTGCACTTTATATCCTAAATTAACCAAATCTCTGGCAGTTTGATAGACACAGACATGAGTTTCAATGCCCGCCAATAAAACATGATTGCGTTTCAAGGTTTTCATTTCTTTCATAAAACTCTCACTTGCGCAGCAGCTAAAGCTAAATTTACTTATAGGCTCAAGGTCGGAAAGAAGCTGGGCAATTTCCGGCACGGTGGACCCTAATCCTCGCGGATTTTGCTCAAGCCAGATAATGGGAACTTCCAATACCTTAATCCCCTTGATGAGCTTTTGAAGATTCTCAATAAGCTCTTCCCTCTCATACATCGCCCTGGCAAGCTTTTCCTGGACATCAATTACAACTAAGACGGTGTTATCGACATTTAGCATGGTTGCTCCTTTTGATGACTATAAAGATAATTTGGTTAATTATAAACCAACTTTGTAAGTTAGCAAAAAACAAGAGGAATATCTTTTTCAAGACCTTGAATCCTTCATAGAAACATAAAAGTCCTCTATAAACACTTCAAATCGCTGAGAACAATGGCGCAAAATAACCCTTCCGGCATGTTCAACTAATTTTCAGACAATTGAAGCATCATCTTAAGCAGAAAATTCAAAAGACATTTAGACGTTTACAAGGGTAAATTTGAAAGCTGAGTTTATAAAATTGCTAATAATACTTTATTGCCTCAGAATAAAATTCTAGGATCTTTAAAAACACTAACAATAATTTTACATAACAACCAAGGATGGGGAGAAAGAGCAAAGCCATATTACGAACAGATGTCAGCAAAAAATAGCATACATTTATTTTGATTTTTTAGGAATTTCTAAAATGCTCAAATATTTCTTTTAAAGAATCTTCAGAATGACGCACTAGGTCTTTTTTGTGTGCTTTCGATATTTCAATATTCATATTATCTACAAATTCTTGATTTTTGAAAAGATTTTTATAATCAAAAAAACCTTCTTCTTTTTTTATATATTCAGCAACATAAGCATTTATATCTAGAGCAACTAGTTTAAAAAGTTTCTTTATTGACCTATCAAAAATCTCCAAGTTTCGACCAGTAACATAATCATTAGGGTTCTCTATAATTTCCCCTCCAAACTTATCGTTGCCTAATATTTCTCTAAAAAATCTCAGAATTGCAAATTTAGCAAGACCATAGTGTCTTGTTTGAACATTGTCTAATTCTTTAATGTTATCTTCGATAATTTTATATATTAAGTAAGCCAAATATATCCTTTGTGGAGTAATTCTCCTAGAAAATATTTTAGTATACCTACCACTAAACATTTTTGATTTTAAATGAGTATTATATGGTGCTCTCAAAAAAAACGCTTCAATTAATTGAGCAGCAAAATCCATATCGATTACAGTTTTATACCCTTCTGGGGATTCTCCTCTTTTTATTCTGTAAAGCACATCGCCCCCAAAAACTTCTTCAAATCTACTCTTAAGACCAATTTGTACTCTGTCATTAGATTTAAGATCTTTCAAATTAATTGCGTTTTGGTTGTTGGTATAGTAAGTAATATCCTGAATCAACCGACTATGTGGTGTAACCTCAATAATCTTAGTTAATACTAATATGTCATCTGTTAAAACAGACTTATTTCGATAGAAGGATAGAATTGATTGACAACCGTTTATTACTGAATAATTATTTAATGTGATTTGTTTTAGCCCTTCATCAAGGTTAAATTCGCTACAAATTATAGTTATACCATTATGATATAAGAAAAATTTTGAATGTTCTTCTTCCTTCTCTAAAGTCTTCTTTATTTCTTTATTTACCCTCGTTGTTCCTGCCCAATACCTAACATTTCTGGAAAATAAAGTATGATCCTGAATACCATCAAGTTTGAGTATTTCTTTTGCAGGTAAAGCAAGCACTATTGTCTTATTGCCAGACACATTGTTATATTTGATTGTACTTATTTCAAGTAGATTAAGAATTTTAGGTGAATTAACTACCTCAGCTTCTGAAATATACGTATAACTTTGAAGTACCTGTTTTACATCATAAGTTTCAAGATCTCGGTTAGCTTTCAAATACTCTTTGGCATTTCTATCAAAAATTTTGTTTGTTACATAAACCAGAATCGCCTTATATTCGTTTGCTACTTTTTCTTCTATATCCAGATTTATGATAAGATTTTTTAATTCTTTATTAGCTAGACTTGCCAACAAACTACTCACATCATCTTCAGAATCAAACCAGCTCCTTACACCTGCAAATTCTCTTATTTCGCTATCTCCTTCATAACGATTATTATAAGGTGAGAATTTAGACTGAAATATGTATATCTCTTCAGATTCATCATCAACCCAAATACCATCAATTCCTTTATCATTGCTTCCATCACAAACAGAATCAATCGCCACATCTTCATCTAAGCAAAACATATAACGTAAAAACCAAATCAAAAACGCTGAGCTATCATTTCTAAAATCAGATTTGAAGTCATTTACTTCTGCTCTAAGTCTTGTGTTAAACTCATTTTGGTTCATGTAAATTCACCTCAATTTATAAATTCAAAGAATAGAATTACAGAATTACCAGATTTCTTTAAGCTTAAATATCTATACACAAACACTATGTTCAACTTCAACAAAAAATCCCAAATCCCCTTTAAAATACAATTATATTTTAAATTCTTCATGTGTTATTCGCAAGCGACCCACCTCTGAAGCTCCGTCGGGCAAGCCCACCAAAAGCGGACAGGCATATGAGCACACTTTTTTATACGCCATATCATTTTTAGGTTTCAAAATAGGTTGTTCAGGAAATAAGCCGAAGCTGTTTGAGTCAGGCTTATATCCGCCTTACAACATAGTTGGAAGCTTTGGTTTAAAAAGCCAAAGGGAAGGATATGGTTTAGTCTGACGA
>NZ_JAUSCH010000047.1 GCF_030651595.1 Candidatus Oleimmundimicrobium sp.
TTTAAAAGCTAGTCATTGCGAGCGGATCGCGGCAATCTAACTCCCCTCACTTGACGGGAGGGGTTGGGCCTGTCCGCCGCTGGTGGAGGAGGGTGAAATAAACAATCCACCCAGGTTTTAAAAAACCAAAATTAATAAAAGCCTTTTTTGTTTTTCCTGATGGCTGAAGACTGGTAGCTGGAGGCTGTATTTAAATGATATGGCGATTGACAAATAGCTGATAGCTGATAGCTTATGGCTAATGGTTGCGAGTTGGTCATTGTCTGCCTGCCGGTGGCACGGCGAGGAGCGTTAGCGACGCGGCCAATCTTAAAACCAAAAGGCGAGATTACTTTATCATCCCGCTTCTTACAATGATGCGCTCACCGTTATGTTTGATATCAACGAGGTCAGGTTTATGGCTATGAAATACGGGCAAATACTCAGTAACAAGGATTGTTTCGATATTATGCTTAATTACGATAAATACCGCATAAAATATCTTGAAGATAAATCTATTTGGAAAAAACAATAAAAAATACAAGCGAAGAATTCTTGATGTGGCTACAGGTTGAACGAAGATTCGCCAAAAGCTCAATAGTCAGCTATTGTTCACGGCTCAAGTGTTTCATCGGGATGTAGGAGATATAGAGCTAGAAAGGTTTACGATGGAGCATATCTTCCGCTTAAAACAAATCTTACATGAGAGGGAAAACACGGAAGTTTTTATCGGAGTCTGCCTGGCTTGTGTCAAAGGATTATTAAAATATTATCGTGACTGCTACTCCGCTCCGCTTTTCTAATTGACATTAAGTGATGTGATATAATTAAATCAAGAATCAAAGCAAATAAAAATAAAAATAGAAAGCGAGGTGAATAAATGAAAAAAACAATAATTGCAATATCCGTTTTAATTGTCGTTGGTGTTTTAGGATTTGTTGCTTATAGCTTTTTGGTTTCTTCAAAAGTCCCTCAAGCATTTATTGATAAGCATAACGAAGTTGTCGCTTTAGAAAAAGAAGCGGTCCAGCTGTCCGACCTGACGAGTATGCCCGAAATGGAAGCGTTGGATGAGCAAATGGCTAGTGAAGATTATAGCGGAGCATTTAAATCAGTAGACAACGCGTTAACTAGAAAAAAGGACGCGTCTACTAAATTAAATTCTATTGATAAAAAATTAGCTGAATTAAAATCGATTCTCGGAGAAATTACTGATTCTGAAATAAAAACAAGTGCCGAAAAATTTATCGAGATAGCTAAGAAGGAAAACTCTGCTAAAATTAGCTATAACAACCTTCAAATTCAAATGCTTGAAAAACTGAAAACGATGGTTGGCATTTTAGTAAAAAATTCCAAAACGATAAGTGCCGCTGATGAAAAAATGATTAATGATTTGGGTAAAGAAATAGATGACCTCAAAAATCAAATTACTACAGTTGAAAAAGAAGTGAATAATATTCAAAGCCAATACAAGGAAGCGGAAAAAGAGTTTTTCGGACTGGCCGGGCTGGAAATAAAAAAATAGGAAATTTTACTCATGCTTTTGACAAAAAACGCCAGAAATGGCGTTTTTTTGTGTGGTTTACTCTATTATAATATTTTGACTATTATTCATTAAGTATTAAGTCATATAAAAAAGTAACCCGTTTGTGGTCTTTATTAAAGAGACTGTTTTTATCATTGTTGCAGCTCTTATCTTTTCATTTATAATACGTTTCTTTGTCGTTGAGGCCCTTACCATCCAACAACACTCTATGGACTCAACGCTTCACGATGGTGACCGAGTTCTTGTTAGTAAATTTGTTTACCGTTTATCAGATATTGAGAATGGTGACATTATAATTCTTAAATCTCCCATGAATAAAACCGATTTTGTAAAGAGAGTTGTAGCCACTGAAGGGCAAACGATTGAAATAAAAGAAGGCGTTTTGGTGATTAACGGAAAACCAGTTGAAGAACCCTACATAAAAAATCATGATTTAAGCGGACTTGAATCGATTGAAATACCTCAGGACTATGTGTTTGTTGCCGGCGATAATCGGCCGAATAGCTATGACAGCCGCATCTTTGGGCCGATCTTAGAAGATGATGTGGTGGGGAAGGCGTTCTTTATCTATTGGCCAGTGGATAGAATTGGGCTTGTAAACTAGTTTTTTTGTCTTTCTGCATAGTTTTTCTTGATTTTTACATTTACTCTCTTTTCATAATTTCTGCTTTTATTTATTTTTTATGGGTTAGGCAACAGCTCCTGATTGTGCGTGTCTACTTAGTCGGTTTTCTTATTGCGAAACTTTATTTCCTTCATTTTCTTACTCGTCTAAGAAAACGAAGCAAAAGAAGGACGGCCGATCATTTTTTAAACAGCTCCAAAATAACGGTTGTTCAGGCGCCTACAGAACTCGTCAGACTAAACCATATCCTTCCCTTTGGCTTTTTAAACCAAAGCTTCCAACTATGTTGTAAGGCGGATATAAGCCTGACTCAAACAGCTTCGGCTTATTTCCTGAACAACCTATTTTGAAACCTAAAAATGA
>NZ_JAUSCH010000048.1 GCF_030651595.1 Candidatus Oleimmundimicrobium sp.
AACCAATATTTTATGACCAGAACAACTAAACTTAAGATGAACGCAATTAAAGAAGTTTTGCTACTATCGTTGTTGTGCTTTATTGCTTTAAATTTAAAAGCCGAATCACCTAAACAACCTATCGATTATACCCAATACGCCAATCCCTTTGTTGGAGCGGCTGAGTTTGGACATTGTTTCCCGGGAGCATGTGTTCCTTTTGGGATGATCCAGGTTGGTCCCGAAACCGGGAACGGCAATTGGGCTTATTGTTCGGGCTACCAGTCGACCGATTCGTCGATCAACGGTTTTTCGCAGACAAGGTTGAACGGAACTGGTTGTCCTGATCTGGGCGATTTGCTCATGCTTCCTTTTACCGGTGAACCGGTTCGAAAAACCTACAAAAGCACTTTCAGCAAAACACAGGAACAGGCCAACCCCGGCTATTATTCGGTACAACTTTCAGACTTCGATGTTAAGGCTGAAATGACAGCAGCCGAACATGTTGCCATTCATCGTTATACTTTTAAGGGGAAAGAAAAGCCACAACTGTTGATTGATTTCCAGAGTGCTCAGGTTGGAGCAGAAAAACAATTGTATGACCATGTTTTGGATGCCAAAGTCAATATCGAAAACCCGACAACTGTTTCTGGTTACACGCGAACCAAGGTTTGGCTCGACCGTACATATTATTATGTGATTGAATTCAGCAAACCATACACTTCGAAAGTTTTGCTGTCAAAGCTCAAAGAACAGGAAAAAGCACCTCGTTACGTGTTCAGTTTCGATCTAAAACCCGGCGAAATATTACTTGTAAAGGTGGCTTTGTCTTTTACAGGGATTGATGGAGCTAGGAAAAATCTTCAGACAGAAATTAAAAACTGGGATTTTGAAAATATCCGGACAGCAGCTAAAAGTAAATGGAACGAACTGTTGTCGCGTGTTCAAATAGAAGGTTCTACGGAACAAAAGAACATCTTCTACACTTCGATGTACCATTTGTTTATTCAGCCTAACAATATTGCAGATGTGAACCAGCCTCCGTTTTATTCAACCTTGTCGTTGTGGGATACTTATCGCGCTGCCCATCCGCTTTATACCATTTTGGCTCCCGATCGGGTTGATGGTTTCGTGAATTCAATGCTTCATCAGTTTGATCAGCAGGGCTTTTTACCCATTTGGGCATTGTGGGGAAAAGAAACCTATTGTATGATCGGGAACCACGCAGTCCCGGTAGTCGTTGATGCTTACCTGAAAGGATTCCGGGGTTTCGATGCCGAAAAAGTCTATCAGGCGGTAAAGACTTCGCTGACTAAAAATCATCAGAACTCGGAATGGGAGGTGTATAATAAATACGGATATTATCCTTTCGACCTGATCAAAACGGAATCGGTTTCAAAAACACTCGAATCGGTGTTTGACGATTATTGTGCAGCCCAATTTGCCAAAGCGCTCAACAAAACCGACGATTACAATTTTTTCCTGAAACGCTCAACTTACTACAAAAACCTGTTCAACCAGCAAACCAAGCTGATGCGCGGAAAAGATTCGAAAGGCCAATGGCGAACACCATTTAACTCATTTGAGCTTTCTCATGCTTCAACTTCAGGCGGCGATTACACCGAAGGAAACGCATGGCAATACACTTGGCACATCCAGCACGATGTTCCAGGTTTGATCGATTTGATGGGCAACGCAGATTATTTCACCGCAAAACTTGATTCGCTTTTCGAGATGTCGAGCAAGAAAGAAGGCAGTGGTTTTGTGATGGATGTCACCGGTTTGATTGGTCAATATGCCCACGGAAATGAACCTAGCCATCACATTGCATATTTATACACTTTGGCCGGAAAGCCTTGGAAAACACAGAAACTGGTCAGGGAGATTTGCCAAACACAGTATCAGGATAAGATAAACGGTTTGTGCGGGAACGACGATTGCGGACAAATGTCGGCCTGGTACATTTTCACGAACCTGGGCTTTTACCCGGTAAATCCGTGCGGTGGCGAATATGTGCTTGGCGCTCCGCAATTGTCCAAAGCAACAATCAAGCTTCAAAATGGAAAAACATTTACCGTTGAAGCCGTTAATTTTTCAAAAGACAATATGTATGTGCAGTCGGTTGAGTTAAACGGGACTCGTTACACCAAACCAACAATTAATCAAGAAGATATTGTTAAAGGTGGAATCTTGAAGTTTATCTTGGGAAACCAACCTTCAGAATAATCTTTTTGAATTAGGCACTTACGTAATAATTAGAATAAATCAAAATCACTGATAATAAAGAATTTATGTTTTTGAATTTAAAATATATGAGAACGTTTTGTTCGCCCCCATGTACTATACAATCTGAAAGGCTTGTAACCATTAGCTTTTACGTTATTGGCTAAGTGCCTAATTCAATAATCTTTTTACGGT
>NZ_JAUSCH010000049.1 GCF_030651595.1 Candidatus Oleimmundimicrobium sp.
TACAACTCCACATTAAAAGATTGGTAATTGTCATTAGAAATACAATGAACATTCGCGATATCAAAAGCTGAAATAACATCCTCATTTTCAAAGACTTCACGGTAGAAATTCAGGAATCTGTCATTACCTCCAGCGGCACCGGCAATAAGAATCTTAGCTTCAGGGTCAGCTCCGCGTATAGCTTCAGAGGTCTTGATTAACAGTTCCTGGTAAGCTTTAGCATCTTGTTTATAAAAATCTAGTCGCTCACGGCCTTCTTCCTCTTCGGGGCCGGCTAGGTCTGGCTCATTCATCACTTCCCAATACTTTATTGGAATCTCTAAACCTGGCATATCGCTGACTCCATCGCCATCATAGCGTTCTACCAATGCGCTTACCCATTTTTGGTAAGCTTCCCAGTCGTAAGGATTGCAGCGGTATATTGGCAGATAATCCATTTCCTCGAAGAAGTCGCCTTTTGGTAAAAATTCATCATTTTCTGAGACTGCGCAACTTGAGTAATCGCTTCTTTCTTTCTGATCCCAATCGGCAAAAGGCCACAGGGTAACCAGAACCCCAATGCCTGCTTCTTGATATTCTTTTACCAGGGTATCGGTTTGAGCAAAGGAAATTTCGTCATCTTTGTTCTTCTGCATACTGTCCCACAGAAAAGGACCGGGGTGCGGTCTGGCCCAAGAAGCGCCGAAATCCTTTATTCTACTAACTTCGCCGGGACCTCCCGAAAGAAAGCCGAATCTATTGTTCAGGATTTCGTCGGGGATAGACAATGTCTTGCCGGTTGAAATGCCTTCGGGTGAGGATTCTTCTTTAAAAAATTTATCGTAAGCAAAGAATCCAACTCCTCCCACAAGCACTACTCCTAAAACAACTAAGACTGCGACAATCAGCGATTTTGATTTCTTCATTCCCCTTCCTTCTTTCCGGGTTAAGTTCTTATCAGTTCCTGAATGAATTTTTCGATAATCTTAATTTTATATCTTAGCAGGATGTATTGGAAGTTAGACATTAGGCAGGAGGGGCCAGATCTTTAATCTTGATATTTCAAAAAGAAAGTCAAAAAACAAGATACAATTCTTTAGCTGCCTTAAAGAGCATCCATCTTTATAAAAATCTGACATGTAATAGTCGCAAAATAACTTGACTTTTTAAAAATTGACTTGTAGAATGATAATATAACTTGAGAGGGGAAAAAAGATGAAAACCACTTTGACTAAGCGCGGGCAAATTGCCGTGCCGGCAGAGATAAGGAAAAAATTTAGACTTCAACCTGGCTCCAAACTTTATTGGTTGAATACAGGCAAGGAAATTAAATTGGTTCCTGTTTCCGCAGATCCCATCGAAGCAATGTATGGTTCAGCTTCGGGGAAAAAGCTGACTGAAAAACTGTTGAAGGAGCGTCGAAAGGACAAGGAACGTGAGAAAAGATAAACCAAGGTATCTGTTGGACACATCAGCTCTTTTAACTTTTTTAGAGGGCGAAGGTGGAGCGGAAACGGTTAAGAATATCTTACTCTTGGCTCGAGATGATAAGGCCGATGTCTTCATTTCTTTCGCTTCATTAATCGAGGTTTATTATATTACTCTTCAAGAAGAAGGGGAGGAAATCGCCGATTTGCGGTTTGTTGCGTTAATGGAGCTTCCGGTCCAAGTTTTAAAATCTCTCGAAGAAACATTCATTCTTACTGCGGGAAGGTTTAAAGCTGTTTATCCAATTTCATTTGCTGATGCAGTAATTGCCGCTCACGCTCAATTAAATAATGCAATCTTGGTCCATAAAGATCCCGAGTTTTTATCCATTAAGGATGAAATTAAGCAGGAATTTTTGCCCTTTAAGAAGTAGATTTTATGGATTCGCTGCAAAGAATTTCCCCCCGAATCCCGTAATGTAAGCTTTCAGGATTTGCCGTGCCCGCAGGCAAGTGTTTTAATTTTAAGAAATTACATCTATAATAATTCAGTTATTTTCTAATTTGTTGAATAATCGCTAAAATGATATTTAGCGTCATTGTGAGTGATCTTATAGATTGCTTCGTCGCTTATGCTCCTCGCAATGACAAAATTTAATGGTTGTTTTCTAACTAATTTGAGGTGTTTAAGTGAACGATAAACCGATAGGTATTTTTGATTCCGGAATAGGTGGATTAACGGTCGCTGGTGAAGTAATGCGACAACTTCCTAATGAAAATATCATTTACTTTGGGGATACGGCCCGTTTTCCCTATGGTCCGCGAAGTGCCGATGAGCTGAAGGAGTTTGTCTTTCAGATAGTTGAGTTTTTGCAAAACGAAGAGGTTAAATTTATCGTTATTGCTTGCAACAGCGCGTCTTCCGCGGCCCTTGAGGTTGCCCAGGAGTATTTTGATATTCCAATTATAGGGGTGGTTGAGCCGGGAGCAAGAGCAGCTGCGCAAGCAACACGCAATCGCCGAATAGGTATTATTGGCACTCAGGCAACTATCTCAAGCAGTGCTTATGTTAAAGCGGTGCGTACTTTTGACGCTGGGGCGAAAGTTTTTCAGCAAGTCACTCCCGAATTGGCAGATTTTGTAGAAAATGGTGAATTGAGTGGCAAAAGAGTGGAAGATGCGATAAAAAAATATTCAAATTCTTTAATTGAAGTAGATATAGATACTTTGATTTTGGGATGTACTCATTATCCTTTGCTTAGTAAAACTATCCAAAAAATTATCGGAGAAAAAGTTGTCCTCATAAGCTCAGCCAAGGAAGCGGCGAAAGAAGTTGGTGAGATGCTTGCTCGAAAAAGCCATATAAGGAGTGAACAAAAAACTCCTTGTTATCGCTTTATTTCCAGCGGGGATGGCAGTAAGTTCATAGAGCTGGGCAATAAGTTTTTGGGTAGAGAGATAAAAGATGTAGAAAAAATTAAATTAGGATAAGGTGACATTATGAAAATGAAAACCCATTTTATTACACGCGCGGCGGTCATTGCGGCACTTTACGCGGCTTTAACCATTGCTTTGACACCTCTAAGTTATGGGCAAATTCAAGTGAGAGTTTCTGAGGCGTTAACCGTTCTTGCTTATTTTGAGCCGGCTGCGATTATCGGCCTTTACCTGGGGTGTTTGATTGCAAACATGAATAGCCCCCTTGGCTTGTTAGATGTTTTTTTCGGTTCTTTTTTGACGCTCGCGGCGGCTTCTCTTACCTGGGCAATCGGCAGGCTTTTTTTGAAAAGCTCTCAAAAAACTTACATCTATAAAGGCTCGTTACTGGGATTATTGCCACCCGTTTTAATTAATGCTTTTGGAGTGGCTTTGATATTGAAAATTGTTCTTGGTTTACCATACTGGATAACTGTTTTTTGGGTTGGAATTGGTGAAGCAATAGCCGTTTATACTTTGGGTTATCCTTTACTTATCATCCTTTTAAAAAGAAAGATTTTATCTGAGGAAGAAAACTAAATGAGGTTAATTGTTTTAGGGGCTTCGGCTGCCTATGCGGGGCCGGATGAAGCGTGCAGCGGTTATCTTATTTCTCATCTTCACCCGGATCATTTTTTGGATATTTATCCTTTACATAATTATTATCTGCTCAATAGCACAATTCCTGATTTTTCTTTGCGGGTCCTTGCTCCAAGTAAAGCTTCGGAGTTGTTGGATTGTATTTTATCTGATGATTATAGAAAGAAATTTATCAACATTTTTAGATTTGAAGATATAAATGGTAAGATTGAATATAGATTCGGGAATTTAAAGCTTCAGTTTTGTAAAGTAAATCATCTTGAGCCAACTTACGCAGTGGCGATAATTGGCAAGAAGAAGCTTGTTTATAGCTCGGATACCGGCTATTGCGAGGATTTGGTAGAGTTTGCAAGGGGAGCAGATGTTTTTATATGCGAAGCGACGTTGAAAGAAGTTCACGCGGGGGCTCCGGTTAATCATCTTACCGCTAAACAGGCGGCGATAATTGCTAAAAAAGCAGAAGTTAAAAAGTTATTTTTGACACATATGTGGCCCGGTTATGATAGAGAGGTTTCCTTAAAAGAGGCAAAAGAAGTTTTTGATGGCGAGATTATAATGTCCGGAGAAAATAAAGCATACGAAATTTAGGAATTTGGTAAAACGGTTTGTAATAATAGTTTTTGAGAGGTGAGGATATTGGAAAGAATAGATAGTAAAAAGCCGGATGAATTGAGAAAAGTGAATATAACAAGAAATTATATTCCTCATGCGGAAGGTTCAGCTTTAATTGAGTTTGGCAATACTAAAGTTATCTGTACGGCTACTGTAGAGACAAATAAGGTGCCGATGTTTTTACGAGGCAGCGGGCAAGGGTGGATAACCGCGGAATATTCTATGCTCCCACGTTCAACTACAATAAGAAGTCCCAGGGAGTCGATGATGGGTAGAGTTGGTGGAAGAACTCATGAAATCCAGAGATTGATTGGAAGATCGTTGCGTTCTGTTGTAAATCGCGAGGCCCTTGGCGAGCTTACCATATGGATTGACGCAGATGTAATTCAAGCCGATGGTGGGACAAGGACAGCTGCGATAACAGGTTCTTTCATTGCTCTTTTCGATGCAGTTAAATATCTTATCGAAGAGGGTAAGATTAAAGAATTTCCAATAAATGATTATGTATCCGCTATCAGTGTTGGCATTGTTGACGGTGAACCTTGTCTTGATTTGTGCTTTGAAGAAGACGTAGACGCCCAGGTAGATATGAATATTGTAATGACAGGATTAGGAGAGTTTATTGAGGTTCAAGGTACTGCGGAATCCCATCCTTTTACGCGTGATGAGTTGGACAAGCTTTTAGCATTGGCAAAAAAGGGGATTAATGAACTCATCAAAATACAAAAATCTATTATAGGAAAAGATTTTGATAAATTATCCAAAAAATTCAAATTCGAAAAGTGAGAAGATGAAGACTGTAATAGCTAGCAAAAATGAGGGTAAAATCCGGGAAATTAAAGATATCCTTAATTTGAAGTGGCTGGAATTTTTAACATATAAGGACTTTGAAAAGTGGCCTGAAGTTGAGGAAACCGGAAAAAATTTTGAAGAAAATGCCATTCTTAAAGCTCAAAAATTAGCAGAGTGTTTGAAATTGCCTGCTTTTGCGGACGATTCTGGTTTGGAAGTTGATGTTTTAGGTGGAGAACCGGGTATATATTCATCACGTTATGCCGGAGAATTTGCAAAAGATGAAGATAATATTAAAAAGCTTCTAAGTAAATTGCGGAGTTTGTCTATTAACAAAAGAACGGCGCGATTTAAATGTAGCGCGGTTTTATTTATTCCTAACGGCAAAATTTTTAAAACAGAAGGTGTTTGTGAGGGGCACATAATAAACGAACCACGTGGCTCAAATGGCTTTGGATATGACCCTGTCTTTGTGCCTAAAGGTTATGATAAAACGATGGCCGAACTTCCGGTTGAAATTAAGAACAAAATTAGTCACCGGGGACAAGCTTTTCGAAAATTGAAAGAGATTTTAAAAGAAATTAAGTTTTAATTGTCATCGTCATCCTTATCCCGGGTCATTTGTTAGTTTCAATACGTTTTTTCTATCAATGTAGATTGATTTCAATGATATTTAATGGTTATAAATAAATTATCTTTAAACTGAACAATTTGAGAGTTTGTTTATTTGACGGTTTAAGTAATTTTTCCTATACTACTACTGGTCTAATAAGATATAGCCCCGCCGAAGTTGTGCGGGGCAATAATATTCTTTGATAACTAAATATAAGGACAGTGTAATAATAATATTTTTCGGGGTGTAGCGCAGTTTGGTTTAGCGCGCCTGCTTTGGGAGCAGGAGGTCGGGGGTTCGAATCCCTCCACCCCGACCAAAAAACGGTTAATAGTTAATAGTTAGTAATTAATAACTGGTTGTTGAGGGCAAGGGGTAAAGGGTAAAGTTAAATAAAAAATAAAGAGCGAGAAAAATTAGCCCACCTGTTAGCTTTTGATTTTTAGCTGGAGGCTGGAGGCTAACAACAAAACAATGAACTACGAACTAATTTATGGTGGCTGTGGCTCAGTCGGTTAGAGCATTGGACTGTGGCTCCAAAGGTCGGGGGTTCGAATCCCCTCAGCCACCCCAAATAGTTGTTAGTTGACAGTTGGTAGTAAGGAGTGGGGAGTTTTGTTGGTGAAGTATGGCAGATGCCTGCCCGCCTTTGGAGGGCTTGTCCGCCTCTGGCGGGGCAGATAGCTTATAGCAGATAGAAAGTTGAGAGGGTAGAGGAAAAAACCAACTAACCAATAAGTAAATTAGCAAAAAACTCCTAACTCCCGACTAACAGACTTTCGACTAGATGCGCCTGTAGCTCAGCTGGATAGAGCATCGGACTTCTAATCCGCAGGTCGGGGGTTCGAATCCCTCCAGGCGCGCCAAAATAGTTAAAAGTTAATAGCTAATATAAAAACAATGAATGATGAATAATGAACTGGACTATGCGGGGGTAACTCAGTTGGTAGAGTCACAGCCTTCCAAGCTGTTGGTCGCGGGTTCGAATCCCGTCTCCCGCTCCAAATAGTAATTAGTTGGCCTGCACGTCAATGCCTAAGGCATCATAGGCGTAGGCAGGCGGGTAGCAGGGAGTAAGAAGTGGGTAGTTGTTGGATTAAAAACTCCTAACTCCCGACTAACAGACTTTCGACTAGATGCGCCTGTAGCTCAGCTGGATAGAGCGTCGGACTTCGAATCCGCAGGTCGGGGGTTCGAATCCCTCCAGGCGCGCCAATATAGTAATTAGTTGGTAGTGAGGAGTGGGGAGTGGGTAGTTGTTGGTGAAGTATAGTTGGTAAAAGATTAAAAACTACTAACCCCCGACTAACAGATTTTTGGATAGATGGGCCGTTAGCTTAGTTGGTAGAGCAGGGGACTCTTAATCCCAAGGTCGCAGGTTCGAATCCCGCACGGCCCACCATAAAAGATTAAAAATTATCGGAGTATCTTATTAGAATCCATAAACCAGCAAAGAATTGTGCTTAAAAAGTAAGTTCAGGTTATACTATCAATAATTAATTTTAAAACAGGTTGTGCGGGTGTGGTGGAATGGCAGACACGCATGCCTTAGGAGCATGTGCCGTGAGGCGTGGAGGTTCAACTCCTCTCACCCGCACCAAAACTATATTACAAGGGGGTATTTTTTTTGAAAGCCGAAGTCGAAAAGCTTGAAAAGAGTAAGGTGCTTCTAAAAGTTGAAGTACCTAAGGAAGATATAGAACGAGCCATTAAAGAAGCCTATAAAGTTATTTCTAAAAAAATTAACGTTCCCGGGTTTAGAAAGGGAAAAGTTCCTTTAAACATAATTGATACTCGCGTGGGAGAAGAAGCTATTATCGATGAGATGCTTCGTCAATTGGTGCCAGGCGCTTATACCAAGGCGGTTGAAAAGACAGGCATAGAGCCAATTAACATTCCCGAAATAGATGTCAAGGATGCCAAAAGAGATAAGGTTAATTTTCATGCCAAAGTTGACGTAAAACCTAAAGTGGATTTAGCTGATTATAAAAAGTTAAAAGCAAAGCGAGCCAAAGTAAAACTAACTAACGAAGAGATAAATCAGCAAATTGAAATAACAAGAAACAGTTTAGCGCAACTTGAGGTTGCTGAAAGAAAAATTATTTCTAAAGATGATTTTGTGATGATAAATTTTGATGGGTTGGTCGATGGCAAATCCTTTGAGGGAGGTTCTGCTAAAGATTTCCTACTTGAAGTCGGCTCCAATCAAATTGTTCCCGATTTTGATAAGAATCTTTTCGGAGCCCGAAAAGGTGATATAAAGGAGTTTACGGTAGATATGCCTCCAAAATACGATAATCAGGCAATTGCAGGTAAAACTGTAAAGTATAAAGTTTTAGTAAAAGAAATAAAACAAAAAGTTTTACCGGAGTTAAACGATAAATTTGCTGAAGAAGTTGGTGGTTTTAAAACTCTGGATGAATATAAAGAAAGTATAAGAAAAAGGTTAGAGGAAGTAAAAACTTTTAAGGCAGAAGAGGATTTTCGCAGGAAGGTTTTAGACGAGGCAGCAGAGGGAACAAAAGTTGATATTCCTGATATAATGGTAGATAGAATGGTAGCGGAAATGGTCGATGAATTTCTTCTAAGTCTTCAGTCTCGCGGAGTATCTGCCGAGGATTATTTTTCAGTCGCCGAAACCAGTATTGAAGAATTGAAAAAATCTTTTCGAGAAAGAGCCAAAGAAAGAACCAGAGATGAAATTGTTTTAGAGGCAATTGCAAAAAAAGAGGGCTTAACGATAAGCGAGGACGAATTAAGCAAAGAAGTGGAAGCCATTGCTCAAAGATTAAACGAGGACAAAGAAAAACTCAGAAAAATTTTCGAAGAAAGAGGAATATTAGAAAAAATTAAAAACGATCTTTTGATAAGAAACTCTTTAGAGCGTTTAGTTGAATTGACAGAGAAAACAACTGAAAAAAGAAAGAAGAAAAGCGAAGATGGAGGTAAAAATGAGAAATCTAATTCCAATAGTAGTCGAACAAACAAGTAGAGGGGAAAGGTCATATGACATCTACTCTCGTTTGTTGAACGAGAGAATAATTTTTTTAGGCAGTGAAATAAATGATGATATTGCCAATGTGGTCATTGCTCAACTGCTTCATTTGGAATCAGAAGACCCTGATAAAGATATTCACCTTTATATTAATAGCCCCGGAGGATCGGTAACTGCTACTCTTGCTGTCTACGATACCATGCAATACGTTAAACCGGATGTTTCGACAATATGCATTGGTCAGGCAGCTAGTGGTGCTGCTATTTTGCTTGCAGCCGGTGCGAAAAAAAAGAGATTTGTTTTGCCGAATTCGAGGGTTTTAATTCATCAACCGCATGGTGGGGCAAGCGGCCAAGCTGTTGATATTAATATTCAGGCTAAAGAAATTCTGAGAAACCGTCGACTATTAGATGAGATACTAGCTGAAAAAACCGGTCAGTTGATTGAGAAAATTCAAAAGGATACGGACCGGGATTTTATAATGGATGCTGAAACGGCTAAAGAATACGGCATTGTTGATGAGGTTGTGCAGAAGCGTATAAAGAAATAGAGGGGGCAATATGGCAAAATTTGGAGAAACTTCAGAGCAATTGAAGTGCTCTTTTTGCGGAAAGAGTCAACGTCAAGTAAAAAAATTAATTGCCGGTCCGGGTGTCTATATTTGCGATGAGTGTATTGATCTTTGCAACGAGATTATCGATGAAGAACTGGAACCTGAAACCGGATACGATATTGAAGATTTGCCTAAACCAAAGGAAATTTTCAATATTCTCAACGAATATGTAGTGGGTCAAGAAAAAGCAAAAAAAATACTTTCGGTTGCAATCTATAATCATTATAAGAGGATTAAAATCGAGGTTAATCAAGAGGATGATGTTGAACTTCAAAAAAGCAACATTCTTCTTGTTGGCCCCACAGGTTGTGGAAAAACTCTTTTAGCTCAAACTCTGGCCAAAATATTAAACGTTCCTTTTGCAATTGCAGACGCGACAGCTTTAACTGAAGCAGGTTATGTGGGAGAAGATGTAGAGAATATCTTACTTAAACTTATACAAGCCGCGGACTATGATGTGAAGAAAGCGGAAGTAGGTATAATCTATATTGATGAAATTGATAAAATTGCCCGTAAATCGGAAAATCCGTCAATCACGCGCGATGTTTCCGGTGAAGGGGTACAGCAGGCCTTGTTAAAAATTTTGGAAGGCACAACGGCTAGTGTTCCTCCTCAAGGGGGAAGAAAGCATCCGCATCAAGAGTTTATACAAATCGATACCACTAACATACTTTTTATTTGTGGTGGAGCTTTCAATGGTCTTGATAAAATAGTTGGTAATAGAATTGGCAAAAAAGGGATAGGATTTGGAGCGGAGATTAAAGGTAAAAGAGAAAAATCATTTGATAAAATTCTTTTGCAAGTGTTGCCTGAAGATTTAATTAAATATGGCTTGATTCCTGAGTTTGTTGGAAGGATTCCTGTTGTAGCAAACGTCAATAATTTGAATAAAGAAGATTTAGTTAAAATTCTTACGGAGCCAAAAAATGCGCTTGTTAAACAGTATAAGAAAATTTTTGAACATGATGAGGTGGAGTTAGTATTTACCAAAGGGGCTCTTACTGCCTTAGCTGAAAAGGCGCTTGAAAGAGCGAGTGGTGCCAGGGGCCTTAGAGCTGTACTGGAAGAGATTTTAATGTATTCCATGTATGAGATTCCATCTACTCCATATATATCTAAATGTATAGTTACAAAGGATACAATTAAGAAGGGATTAAAACCAAGTCTCGTTGCTGAAGGGGAAGAAGAGAAAATTATCGGGAAAGAGATTACTGCGTAAAAAACCCCCCGTTTCGGGGGTTTTTTTTATTGTGTTATAACCACTGGTTTAATCGGCTGGCTGGCAGGCACGGTGTGCCTACTCAGGCAGTTTTCTTATTGCGAAACTTTATTCTCCTTTATTTCCGTGCCTACCGGCAGGCAGGTCTTGCTCGCCCAAGAAAACGAAGCAAAAGACGAAGGAATTTTATGAAATCTACAAATATCGAGATTAATAAAGAGATTTCATCGAAATTCCCGAGCTGGGCGGCCGATCATTTTTTGACGGCTACGAAATAACGGTTGTTCAGGCGCCTGCTTGCCTGCCGGTAGGCACGGCGCCTAAAAATGATATGGCGTATAAAATAGCGTGCTCATATGCTTGCCC